>NZ_JBEHZD010000407.1:0-7432 GCF_040240285.1 Streptomyces sp. HSW2009
CCCCCCCCCCCCCCCCCGCGGGGGGCGGGGGGGGGGCGCGGGGGCCCCCCCCGGGCGCGGCGGGCCAGCGCTACCTGGCCGGCTACGTGGTCGCCGCCGGCGAGGGAGCCCCGCAACAGGAGCTGCTCGACCACCTGGCGCGCCAGCTCCCCGACCACATGGTGCCCACCGTCCTGGTGTCGCTGCCGGCGCTGCCGCTCGGCCCCAGCGGCAAGCTCGACCGGCGCGCGCTGCCCGCCCCGGACCTGGCCGCCACCGTCACCCGCAGCGCGCCGCGCGACGCCCGCGAAGCGCTCATCGCCGGCCTCTTCGCCGACCTGCTGCGGCTGCCCGAGGTCGGCGTGGACGACAGCTTCTTCGCCCTCGGCGGTGACAGCATCCTCTCCATCCAACTCGTCGCCAGGGCCCGCAAGGCCGGCCTGGTGATCACCCCGCGCGACGTCTTCGAGCACAAGAACGCCGCGGCCCTGGCCCGCGCGGCCACCGAACTCGGCCGGACGCCCGCGCTGCCTGCGGTGGCCGAGACCGGCCTGGTGCCACTCACCCCGATCATGCGCTGGGCGCTGGGGCGCGCCGACCTCGGCGGGCTGCACCAGTTCACCACCGTGGTCGCGCCGCCGGACGCCGACGCGGAGACCCTCGCCGCCGCACTCGGCTGGCTCACCGACCGCCACCCGATGCTCCGCGCCCGGCTGGTCGGCACCGGAGCCGACCAGGCCCTTGAGGTGCCGCCGCCGGGCACGGTCAGCGGCGCGCAGGTGCTCACCCGGGTGGACGCCACCGGCACCGCACCGGCCGACCTGCCCGCCCTACTGGCCGAACACCTCGGCCGGGCCGTCGCCGCGCTCGACCCGCAAGCCGGCGCGATGCTGCGCGCCGTGTGGTGCGACGCCGGGCCGGGCAACCCGGGCCGGCTGCTGCTGGTCGCCCACCACCTGGTGGTGGACGGCGTGTCCTGGCGGGTGCTCACCCCCGACCTGGCCGACGCGTACGCCGCGCTGGTGGCCGGCCGGCCGCTGCCCGAGAGCGCCACCGGCGGCACCTCCTTCCGGCAGTGGGCGCTCGGCCTCGCGGACGCGGCGCGCCGGCCGGCGGTCCGCGCCGAGGCGGAGCTCTGGCGGGCCCGCGAGGCGGTGGTGCCGCCGGCACTCGGCCGCAGGCCGCTCGACCAGGCCGCGGACACCGCCGACACGCTGCACCACGTCGAACGCCGACTGCCGACCGAACTCACCCAGGCGCTGCTGACCAGCGTGCCGGCCACGGTGCACGGCGCGATGCCCGACGTGCTGCTCGGCGCGCTGACGCTGGCCCTGGCGCGCTGGCGCGAACGCCGCGGCGAGCCCGGCGCCCGGGACGTGGTCGCCGTGGAGGGACACGGGCGCGAGGAAGGAGTGGTGCCCGGAGCCGAACTCTCCGGCACCGGGGGCTGGTTCACCTCCTGGTACCCGGTGGTCCTGGACATCGCGGGCGCCGACCTCACCGACGCACTGCGCGGCGGGCCCGCCGCCCGCACCGTACTGGCCGCCATGAAGGAGCAGCTACGGGCTGCCGTAGACAACGGGATCGGGTACGGGCTGTGGCGCCATGCGATAGCTGATGCGGATGGCCCAGATGGTGCAGATGGTGTAGATGGCGCCGGGAACGCGGACAGGTTTGGTGGCGCGGCCGGCGCGGCCGGCGCGGGTGGTCCGGTGGGTACGGGCGGCGCGGCTTCCGTCGCCTTCGCCGCGCCCGCGAGCGCGCACCCACAGCCGCCCGCCCCGGCCGCCGGCCCCGCCGCCGCAGCAAGCCCCACCCCCGCAGCGGATGCGAAGCCCCCGGCGGGCCCGACACCCTCGCTCGACCCGACGCCCCCCGTGGTCTTCAACTACTTCGGCCGCTTCACCGGCGACGCGACCGGTGGCCCCGCTGATACGTCCGGTGGCCCCGCCGACGCCGCGCCCTGGAGCCCGGCGCCGGAGGCGCTGCCCGCGCCGCGCCCCGAGCACAACCGGCCACCGGTCCTCTTCCCGCTGGAGATCAACGCCTCCACTGTGGACGGGCCCACCGGGCCGGTGCTCGGCGCCCGCTGGTCATCCCCGGCCGGCATCCTCAGCGAGGCCGAACTCGCCGAACTCGCCGACCTGTGGGTGGCGGCGCTGACCGCACTCGCCGCGTACCAGGGCCCGTCCGCCCACACCCCGTCCGACTTCCCGCTGATCGCCGTCGAAGCGGCTGATCTCTCCGAACTGGAGCGTAGGCACCCGGAGTTGACCGACGTCTGGCCGCTGACGCCGCTCCAGGAAGGGCTGTACTTCCTGGCCGGCATGGCCGCCGACGACGCCGACGATGACGCCGCCGACGTACCTACAGACCCGGGCGGCAACATCGCCCGTACCGATCTCCAGACCGCCCCCGATGCCGACGCTGATCCCGATGCCACCGCCGTGGCCGCGGCCACCACCGACAGCGGGATCGACGTCTACACGATGCAGCTAGCGCTGCGCCTGTCGGGCACCATCGACGCCGGTGCGCTGCGCGCGGCAGCCGCCGATCTGCTGGAGCGGCACGCCAACCTGCGCACCGCGTTCGTCACCACCAGCAGCGGCACCCCGGTCCAACTCGTCCTTGACGCCGTCGAACCCGACCTCGCCGTCACCGACCTGAGCGCCCTGCCCGAGGCCGAGCGCGCCGCGCTGCTCGCCGAGGTCACCGGCGCCGACCGCACCCGCAGGTTCGACCCGGCCGCCCCACCGCTGCTGCGGCTGCGGCTGGTACGGCTGACCGAGGGGCACAGCGTCCTGGTGGTCACCAACCACCACCTCGTACTCGACGGCTGGTCGCTGCCGCTGATCGTGCAGGAACTGTTCCAGCTCTACGCCTTCCGCACCGCCGACGCCCCGCTGCCGGCCCGCCGCCGCCCCTTCCGGGACTTCCTCGGCTGGCTGGTCGGCCGCGAGGCCGGATCGGCCGAGCGGGCCTGGCAACAGGCGCTCGCCGGAGTCAGCGAGCCGACGCTGCTCGCCCCCGCCGACCCGGCCCGCCGCCCCCGGCTCTCCCGCCACCTGCCGCTCCAACTCACCGACGAGCAGAGCCGGGCCCTGACCGAACTGGCCCGCGGCAGCGGGGTCACCCTCAACACCGTGGTGCAGTTCGCCTGGGGCCTGCTCGTCGCCCGGCTCACCGGCCGCGACGACGTCGTCTTCGGCGCCACCGTCTCCGGGCGGCCCCCGGAGATCGACGACGTGGAGACCATGGCCGGCCTGTTCATCAACACCCTGCCGGTCCGGCTCGACCTGCGGCCCGGCGGCACCGTACGCGAGGCCCTGCTCAGGCTCCAGGACGAACAGTCCGCGCTCACCGCCCACCAGTACCTCGGCCTCTCCCGCATCCAGCGCCTGGTCGGCGCCGGCGAACTCTTCGACACGCTGGTGGTCTTCGAGAGCTATCCGGTGGACGCGGACGGGCTGCGCCGGGCCGAGGAGTCCGGCTCGCTCGCCGTCACCGGCGGCGACAGCGCGGACGCCACGCACTACCCGCTCACCCTGGCCGTGGACCCCGGCAACGCCAGGCTCACCCTGGAGTACCGGCCCGACCTGTTCTCCGACACCGAGGCCCACACCATCGGCCGGCGCCTCACCCAGCTCCTGGCCACCCTCGCCGCCCGGCCCGACGAACGCTGCGCGCGCCTGGAGGTCCTCGACCCGGCCGAGCGGGCCCGCATCACCACCGAGTGGAACGCCACCGACCACCCGCACGCCGACCAGACGCTGCCCGACCTGCTGGCCGAGCGGGTCCGGGAGGCACCCGACGCGACGGCCGTGGTCTGCGGTGACACCACCCTCACCTTCGCCGAACTCGCCCACCGGACCCACCAACTCGCCTGGGAGCTGATCGAGCGCGGCATCGGCCCCGAGGACGTGGTGGCCCTGCTCCTGCCGCGCACCGTCGACCCGCTGGTCGCGCTGGTCGCCGTGCACCAGGCGGGCGCCGCGTACCTGCCGATCGATCCGGACTACCCGGCCGAGCGCATCGCCTACCTGCTGGGGGACGCCGCCCCCAAGCTGCTGCTGACCACCACCGCGGGCGCCGCCGCACGGCCGCCGGCCGACCTCCCCGTACTGGCCCTCGACGCGCCCGAGGTGCGGGAGCGGCTACGGACCCGCCCCGGCCACGCGCCCACCGACGCCGACCGGGCGCGCCCGCTGCACCCGCTGCACCCGGCGTACGTCATCTACACCTCGGGCTCCACCGGCGCGCCCAAGGGTGTGCTGATCTCGCACCGCAACGTGCTCAACCTCTTCCACAGCCACCGCAGGGCGCTGTACGAGCCGACCATCGCCGCCACCGGGCGCCGGCGGCTGCGCGTCGGCCACGCCTGGTCGTTCTCCTTCGACGCCTCCTGGCAGCCGCAGCTCTGGCTCTTCCACGGGCACGCGGTGCACGTCATGTCCGAGGAGTTGCAGGGCGACCCGGTGGCGATGACCGACTACCTGCGCACCCACCGGATCGACTTCATCGAGCTGGCGCCCTCGGTCCTGGCCCAACTGGAGCGGGCCGGGCTGACCAGCGGCGACGGCTGCCCGCTGGCGCTGCTCGGGGTCGGTGGCGAGGCGGTGCCCGACACCCAGTGGGCCCGTCTGAAGGCCCTGCCGACCACCCGCAGCGTCAACCTGTACGGGCCCACCGAGTGCACCGTCGACTCACTGCTCGCCCGGGTCGAGGACAGCGACCGGCAGGTGATCGGGCACCCGGTGGACAACGCCCGGGTCTACCTCCTGGACGCGGGGCTGCGCCCGGTGCCGCCCGGCGTCAGCGGCGAGCTCTACCTCGCCGGCGCCGGCCTGGCCCGCGGCTATCTGGGCCGGCCCGCGCTGACCGCACAGCGGTTCGTCGCCGACCCGTTCTCGACGACCGGCGGGCGTCTGTACCGCACCGGCGACCTGGCCCGCTGGACGCCGGACGGTGCGGTGGAGTTCCTCGGCCGGGTCGACGACCAGGTCAAGATCCGCGGCTTCCGGGTCGAGCTCGGGGAGATCGAGACGGCCGCCGCCGGCCACCCGGACGTGGCACAGGCCGTGGTCGTCGCCCGCACCGACGCGGGCGTGCACCGCCTGGTCGGCTACGTGGTGCCGGCGGCCGGCGCGACCGTCGAGGTGGGCCGGGTGCGGGCGCACCTGGCCGAACGGCTGCCGGCCCATCTGGTGCCCGCCGCCCTCGTGGTCCTGGACGCCGTACCGATGACGGTGCACGGCAAGCTCGACCGGGACCGGCTGCCGGCACCGGACTTCGGCGCTGCCGTCGGCGGCCGGGAGCCGGTGGGCGAGCGGGAAGCGGCCCTGTGCGCGGCCATGGCCGCCGTGCTCGGCCTGCCCGCGGTCGGTGCCGACGACGACTTCTTCGCCCTCGGCGGCGACAGCATCGTCTCCATCCAACTCGTCAGCCGGCTGCGGGCGGACGGCTGGCGGCTCTCCCCGCGCCGGGTGTTCCTGCTCCGCACCCCGGCCGCGCTGGCCGAGGCGCTGAACCGGTCCGCCGGCGGGGCCACGGAAGCCGACGCCGCGGGCGTGGGCACGGCTCCCGGCACCCCGATCATCGAGTGGCTGCGCGAGTTGGGCGGCCCGATCGGCGAGTACTCCCAGTCCACCGTCCTCACCGTGCCCGCCGACCTCGGCCACGCCGAGCTGACCGCGGCCGTCCAGGCCCTCCTGGACCGGCACCACTTGCTACGGGCCCGGCTGGTACGGCACCGGCTCCAGCCGCAGGCCGGGGCGGTCGGGGTGACCAGCGGGATCGACGGGGTCACCGGGATCGACGGGGTCACCGGGACCGGCGCGGTCGGCGCGGCCGAACGCTGGGAGTTCGCCATCCCCGAGCCCGGCACCGTACGGGCGGCCGACCTGCTGGAGCGGATCGATGTGACCGGCGTCGCCGCCGGGCGCCCGCTGGCCGAGGTGATGGGCGCGAAGCTGCTCGGCACGGTCGGCGAACTCGACCCGGAGGCCGGTGCGATGGCGCGCCTGGTCTGGTTCGACGCGGGTCCCCAGCGCCCGGGCCGGCTGCTGATGCTGCTGCACCACCTGGTGGTGGACGGCGTCTCCTGGCGGGTGCTCCACCCGGACCTGCGCGCCGCCTGGGAGACGGCGCGCACCGGCGGCGAGGCGAAGCTCGAAGCGGTGCCCACCTCCTTCCGCACCTGGTCGCGTGCGCTGGCGGCGGCTGCCACCAGCCCCGAGCGGGCGGCCGAGATGGCGCACTGGCGCCGCACGCTGACCGCCGCGTCCGCCCCGCTGGCCACCCGCCGCCTCGATCCGGCCGTGGACACCGTACGCACCCTGAACCACCTCACCGTCGAGCTGCCGCCCGAGCACACCGGGCCGCTGCTGACCCGCGCGGTCGGCGCCACCGGCGGCAGCGTCAACGAGCTGCTGCTCGGCGCGCTTTCACTGGCCATCGCCCACTGGCGGGACGGGCGCGGTGACGCGGCGGGCCGGCGCACGGTGGTGGCCATGGAGGGCCACGGCCGCGAGCAGGAGGTCGTACCGGGCGCCGACCTCTCGCGCACCGTCGGCTGGTTCACCTCCGTCTATCCGGTACGGCTCGACGCCGCGGGAGTGGACCTGGCCGAGGCGCTGGCCGGCGGGGCCTGCGGGGCCAAGGCGCTGCGCGAGGTGGTGGGCCGGGTCGGCGACGAACTGGCCGCGGTGCCCGACAACGGCATCGGCTACGGCCTGCTGCGCTACCTCAACTCGCAGACCGGGCCCGAACTCGCCGCACTCGGCACCCCCGAGGTGCAGTTCAACTACCTCGGCAGGTTCGCCGGCAGCGGTGGGCCGGGGGATGCCGCGGGAGGCGCCGCGGGGGAGGCGGGGACGGAGCCGGCCGATCCGGCGGCCTGGTCCCCGGCCCCGGAAGCCGGGGTGCTCGGCGGCGGCCGGGACCTGGACATGCCGGTGGGCTACCTGCTCGACATCACCGTCTCCACCGTCGACGGCCCGAATGGCCCACGGCTGACCGCGGGTTGGGTGTGGCCGGGTGAACTGCTCCCCGAGACGAGCGTGCGGGAACTCGCCGAAACCTGGATGACGGCCCTGCGCGCCCTGTCGAACCTCGGCGGCGCTGCGGAGCAGTGACCTGCTGGCCAGCGGCCGACTGCCGCGCACCAAGCCCCCGGCCGTACGCCACGCCGCCGAACGGCGGCCCCGTACGCGGTACGTGCCGGGCTCAGCAAGCCACGGCAAGTCACGGCAAGCCACGGCAAGCCACGCCAAGTCGCGGCAGAACACGGCAGTTCACGCAGGTCAAAGCAGGTCCCCGCAGCGCAGCCCGGAGGCCGCGGCAGCACCACGTGCGCCCCGCGGATGCCGACGGACGGCAGCCACGGGGTGCGGGTGGGCGCGGGGCGCGTTCGAGGGTGGGGGGGGGGGGGGGGGGGGGGGGGGCCCGGGGGGGG
>NZ_JBEHZD010000408.1:0-7427 GCF_040240285.1 Streptomyces sp. HSW2009
GGCGTCCTCCCACCCCCGCCCGCCGGGGCCCCCCCCCCCCCCCACCCCCCGCGCCCCCCCACGCCCCGCCCCGGGCCCCGGGGCCGCGGGGCCCCCCCGGGGCCCCCCCGGGCGCCCCCCGCTACTCCGCAGTGGGCGGTGCTTCGTAGCGGGCGGCGCCCCGCCCGGCGGTGCGGCGGTCCGGTCTCGCCGTACGGCCGGGCTCCGGCGAGCCGCAGCGTGAGCTCCGGCAACCCCCCGTATGACGTGGAGCGAGCAGCCTCGTAGGGTCCGGCGACCCGCCGCGTGGGGTGGGGCGAGCCGCCGCGTGAGGTGAGGCAGGCCCCCGCGTAGGCGGACGTGGCAGGAGGAGGGGCGGCTGGATGTAGGGGGCCGCCAGGTCTGGAGCGGCATTCGGGCGTCGAGGGAAGTCGGGCATCCGGGACAGCCGGGCGTCGAGGGCAGCCTGGCGTTTTGACACCGCCGGGCGCCCCGCTCGTTTCCCTGGCACGGCCGAGTTGTACCGTCATGGGGTGTACCGCTTCCTGTTGACCCGGCAGTGGGTGATCCTCACCCTGGTGGGGCTCGTCCTCATCCCCGTGATGATCAAGCTGGGCTTCTGGCAGCTCAGCCGGCACGAGCAGCGGGTCGAGCACAACCGTCAGGTGTCCAAGAGCCTGGACGCGCCGCCCGTTGCCGTCGGAGAGCTCGCCGCCGTAGGCCGGGACGTACCGAAGAAGAACGCCTCGCGCAAGGTCACGGCCGTCGGCACGTACGACACGCGCCACGAGGTCGTGGTGCGCCAGCGCACCGGTTCGGACGACCAGTCCATCGGCTACTTCGTGGTCACCCCCCTCCTGCTCGCCGATGGCAAGGCGGTACTGGTCAACCGGGGCTGGATTCCGGCGCCCGGCAACCTGACGCAGTTCCCGAACGTTCCGGCGCCTCCGACGGGCAAGGTCACCGTCAGCGGACGGCTCAAGGCCGACGAGACCAGCGGGCGCAGCGGTATCAAGGACAAGAAGGGCCTGCCGCCCCGCCAGGTGATGCTCATCAACAGCGAGCGCCAGGCCGAGGCGGTCGGCCGCCCGCTGCTCGGCGGCTACGTCGAGCTGACCGGTTCCCAGCCCGCGGGCGAGGGCCAGCCCGATCCGGTGCCCGCGCCCGACACCAGCGGCATCGGTCCGCACATGGCGTACGCGATCCAGTGGTGGCTGTTCACGACCGCGGTGCCGGCCGGTTGGATCGTCCTCTTCCGCAGGGAACTGCGCGACCAGGCCGCGGCGGCGGCCAAGGCGGCCAAGGCCGCCGCGCAGGCTGAAGAAGAAGCAGCCGCAGCACCTGAGCAGGACGGGAACGAGGACGCAGCCGGGCCAGTCGCCGAGCCGACCGGCGGCACACCCGCAGCCACCCCCCGCGAAGCCACCGGCCAAGCCCCCGGTCAGGCCCCCGACACCACCGCGGCCGACACCGACCGGCCCCCCGTTCCCGCATCCGAAACGGGGACGAAGGCCGACGCCGACACCGATCCCGACGGCCCGCCGACGGCGAACGCCCGTACGGAACCCGAGGGCCGTACGGAACCCGACACCCCCACGGGCACAGCGGACCGTGCGACGAAGCCCGGCGGCCGTACGGAGCCCGATAGCCGTGCGGAGCCTGATGGCCGTACGGAGCCTGACGCGGGTACGGAGCCTGACGCCCGTACGGAGCCTGCCGGCCGGAGTGTCGAGGACGGCCCGGACGCCGACCGCGCCACCGCCACCGTCTCCGCGAGCGCCCCGCGCCCCGACAGCGCCTGAGCCGACCCGCACCCCCACCACCAAGCCCCCACCCCCCTACAACGGCCGCACGCCGAGTGCCCCGTGTCGGCCGAACGGCCGCGCCGCCGAGTAGCGGGCGGTGGTGCGGGAAGACGGCTCGGCATGGCTTCTTCCATCGAGGACTACGCCCTGATCGGTGATCTACAGACGGCGGCGCTGGTCGGGCGGGACGGTTCGATCGACTGGCTGTGCCTGCCCCGGTTCGACTCCGGCGCCTGCTTCGCCGCGCTGCTCGGCGACCGCGACAACGGGCACTGGACCCTCGCCCCGGCGCCCGGCAGCGGCGACCACCCGCCCGGTACGGAAGACGTCGACCCGGCCGCCGGCGCGACCGACCCACCAGCCAGCGGCGCCGCCACCAACAACCACCCGACCGTCGACTCCCCAGCCGACAACCACTCCCCGCACGACGCGCCCCACACCCCCACCCCCACTCCCGCTCCCACTCCCACCCACTGCACGCGCCGCGGCTACCTCCCCGACACCCTGATCCTGGAGACCGTCTGGGAGACCGAGTCCGGCTCGGTGCGGGTGCTCGACTTCATGCCGCAGCGCGATCAGGCCCCCGACCTGGTCCGCATCGTCGAAGGCGGGCGCGGTCGGGTCGAGATGCACAGCGTGCTGCGGCTGCGCTTCGACTACGGCCACGTGGTGCCGTGGATGCGTCGGTGCGACGGACACCGGGTGGCGGTGGCCGGCCCCGACTCGGTGTGGCTGCGGAGCGTTCCGCAGGTGCCGACGCACGGGCGGGACTTCAGCACCCGTTCCACGTTCACCGTCGCCGCGGGCGAGCGGGTCGCGTTCGTCCTCACCTGGCACCCCTCGCACGACCCGCGGCCCACCCTCATCGACCCGTACGAGGCCCTGGAACACAGCCGCGCGGACTGGCGCGCCTGGGCCGCCAAGTGCACCTATCAGGGGCCGTACCGGGACGCGGTCGTACGGTCGCTGATCACGCTGAAGGCGCTGACGTACGCGCCGACCGGCGGCATCGTGGCGGCACCGACCACCTCGCTGCCGGAGGAGCCGGGCGGCGTGCGCAACTGGGACTACCGCTACTGCTGGCTGCGGGACTCCACGCTGGCCCTCGGTTCCCTGATCCGCACCGGCTACACCGAGGAGGCCGCGGCCTGGCGGGACTGGCTGCTGCGCGCGGTGGCGGGTGATCCGGCCGACCTCCAGATCATGTACGGGCTCGGCGGTGAGCGCCGGCTGGCCGAGACCGAGCTCGGCTGGCTCCGCGGGTACGCGGCGTCGGCGCCGGTGCGCATCGGCAACGACGCGGTCAACCAGCTCCAACTCGACGTCTACGGCGAGGTCATCGACTCCCTCGCCCTGGCCCGTACGGCCGGACTGCCGGCCACCGCGACCGCCTGGAGCCTTCAGTGCGCCCTCCTGGAGTTCCTGGCGGCGCAGTGGCGCGAGCCGGACGAGGGGCTGTGGGAGGTGCGCGGACCGCGCCGGCACTTCGTGCACTCCAAGGTGATGACCTGGGTGGCGGCCGACCGCGCGGTGCGCGCCCTGGAGCGTGACCCCACGCTGCGCGGCGACGTCGAGCGCTGGCGGGCGATGCGGGACGAGGTGCACCACGACGTGTGCACCCGCGGGTTCGACGCCGCGCGGGGCACCTTCACGCAGTACTACGGCTCGACCGAACTGGACGCGGCGACGCTGCTCATCCCCCGGGTGGGGTTCCTGCCGCCGCAGGACCCGCGGGTGGTGGGGACGGTGGAAGCGGTCCGCGCCGAACTGTGCGAGGACGGGCTGCTGCGCCGCTACAGCACGTCCGGCGCCCCCGTCGACGGGCTGCCCGGGGGCGAGGCGCCGTTCGTGGTGTGCTCGTTCTGGCTGGCCGACGCGCTCCAGTTGACCGGTCGTACGGAGGAGGCCACCGCGCTCTTCGAGCGGCTGCTCGCGCTGCGGAACGACGTGGGGCTGCTGGCCGAGGAGTACGACGCCCGGCGCGGGCGGCAGCTCGGCAACTTCCCGCAGGCGTTCAGCCACATCGGTCTGGTGGGGACCGCCCTCGCCCTGGCCGGGTGGAGCGAGGCAGACTGAGCCCATGGATCTTGGACTCAAAGACCGGGTGTACATCGTCACGGGTGGCACCCGCGGCCTCGGCAACGCCACCGCGCGCGAGTTGGTCGGTGACGGCGCGAAGGTCGTGATCACCGGGCGGGACGCGGACAAGACCGCCGCCGCAGCCGCGGAGCTCGGCCCCGATGTGCTCGGCGTGGCCGCGGACAACGCCGACCCCGAGACGGCCGCGCGGTTGATCGCCACCACACGCGAGCGCTTCGGCCGCTTCGACGGCATCCTCATCAGCGTCGGCGGCCCGCCCGCCGGCACCGCGGCCGAAAACACCGACGCCCAGTGGGAGGCGGCCTTCGAATCGGTCTTCCTCGGCGCGGTCCGACTGGCCCGCGGCGCCGCCGCCGAACTGTCCGATGGCGGGGTCATCGGCCTGGTGCTCTCCGGCTCCGTACGGGCCCCCGTCCCGGGCCTGGTCATCTCCAACGGGCTCCGTCCCGGACTTGCCGGGTTCGCGAAGTCGCTGGCGGGCGAGGTGGGGCCGCGCGGCATCCGGGTCGTCGGCCTGCTGCCCGCGCGCATCGACACCGACCGGGTGCGCGAGCTGGACGGCCTCGCCGCCGACCCGGCCGCGGCCCGCGACCAGCACTGCGCCGCGATCCCACTGCGCCGCTACGGCACACCGCAGGAGTTCGGCCGGGCGGCGGCGTTCCTGCTCTCGCCCGCCGCGTCGTACCTGACCGGCGTGATGCTCCCGGTGGACGGCGGCATGCTGCCGGGCCTCTGACCGGCCCCGGGGTCGGCTGCCCGGCCCAGCTCCCGCCGGCCCCGACAGCCGACCCCGGCGTACGGCGATTCCGCCCGGAGATTCCCGTACGAACCTTTTCGGAGGGGCCGCTTCGTACGAACTCGATGAAATCGCCGTACGCCGCGGTCGAGCGTCACGCCCGTGCCCCGTATGCCCGTGCCCCGTCTGCCTGAGCCCCGTGGCCGTGATCTTCGTCGTGGTGTGGGTCGGCCTTCCGTGCCTAGAGTGCCCGGTCGTGACCAGCGAACTATCGGATGAGCGGGCCGGCGAAGAGCTGCGGGCCATGGCGAGTACGGCGGGGTACGGGGAGGCTGCGGCCTCCCTGGTCGAGCAGTACGAGGGCGTGTCCTTCGACGATGTGCACCGGGAGGTGCTCGACCTCATCCCGCAACGGCCCCTGACCGTGCTGGACGTCGGGGCGGGCAGTGGCCGGGACGCCGCGGCGTTGGCCGCCCGCGGGCATGCGGTCGTCGCCGCCGAGCCCACGCCCGAACTCCGTGCTCTGGGCCGGGCCCGGCACGCCGACCAACCCGTGCAGTGGGTCGACGACGCGTTCCCCGACCTGCCGGGCCTCACCGCGCAGGAGCGGCGCTTCGACCTGATCCTGTCGACCGCGGTGTGGATGCACCTGGACGCGGAGCAACGGACGGCCGCGATGGCCACCCTGGTCGGGCTGCTCGCCGCCGGCGGCCAACTCGTCCTGACGCTGCGCCACGGCCCGGTGCCCGCCGGGCGCCGCATGTTCGCCGTCTCAGGAAACGAGACGATCGAGCTCGCGCAACGCCACGGGCTGACCGTCGCCCACCACTCGCACCGCGCTGACCTGCACGGACGCTCCGGTGTCGAGTGGACTCAGTTGGTGCTGCGGCACGCGCCGTTGCATCACCGGCAGGCGACCGATGGCGATCTGCCCGCGCTGGTCGCCCTGCGGGACCATGCGGCCCGCTGGCAGATCGCCCACGGCATCGCCCAGTGGCGCCCCGGCGAACTCGGCGTCGAGCACTTCCGCGAGCGGCTGCGGGCCGGCGAGGTCTGGCTCGCGACGCTCGGCCCGCACGGTCCGATCGCCGGGGGCTGGGAGCTGTGGTGGGACGACCCGGCCGCATGGGGCGACCAGCCCCCGGTCGCCGGGTACGTGCACCGGTTGATGACCGACCGCCGCGTCGCACCGCCAGGCACCGGCCGCCATCTGCTCGCCCACGCCGAGTCCCGCATCGCAGCGGCCGGCCGCACCCGCTGCCGACTCGACAGCCTGTCCGCCAACGCGGGGCTGCGCACGTACTACGAACGGGCCGGCTACCGCGCCGTCGGCGAGAACGTGAAGGGGGGCGGCCCGCACGGCACCTACGGCGTGACGCTGTGGGAGAAGGACCTGTAAGCGGAACCACGTGCTGACGGCGAGGCTGGGCGCGGAACTGGGACGGAGGTGCGGGCTGGGGAGAGGTGCGGCCTGGGGACGGAGGTGCGCGCTGGGGTTGGGCGCTGAGACCGTCCTGCCGTACGGGACTGGTCCAGGCCGCCCCGCGTCGGCCTGCGAGGAACGGGGCCCGCGCCGGCCCCCGGTCAACCTGCGAGAAACGGGGCTCGCGCCGACCCGCGGCCGGCCTCTCCACCCCGTGCCGCCTGCTCCCCCACCCACCCCGTGGCCCTCAGCTCACCCGCTCCGCGCGGTGGCGTACCGACCTCAGTCGGACCTCGGCCGGGAGTTGGTCGAGGCCCGCGGAGGTGCGGGCGTGTTCCAGGGCTTCGGACTGCAACCGGGCCAGGGTCTCGGCCGGTTGGGCATGGGCGGCCAGGATCAGGCGGACCCGGGCCTCGGGCGCGGTGCGACGGCCCCGGAGCGTGACCCGGGCGCGCTCGACGCCCTCCATCGCCTCGGCCTCGCCGGTCAGCACGCCCTCAAGTGCCCGGCCCCGCAACACGGCGCCGGCGCCGTCACCGCTGTGCACCAGGATCTCGTTCAGCCGGCGCCGGCGGGACTGCGCCAGCAGCCACCACAGGGTCAGCAGGACGACCAGCGCCAGGCCCGCGATGACGGCCGGCCACCACCAGCCCTCATCCCGCCAGCGGCGCCGGTCGTGCCGGGTGAGCAGCACGTCGTCGGGCCCGTCGAAGGGCCAACTGCCGGGCAGCGTGAAGCCCCACCGGCGCTGGAGGTCGAGCCCGCCGATCAGCACGGCCGCGCCCAGCGCGATCAGGACCACCCCGGCCAGGGCCAGCAGCACCCGGTTCACGGCCCGCACCTTGGCCCGCCCCACCGCCGGCTTCGCCGCCATCTTCCGCCTCATCTCTTCGTCGGCCGTCGGACCTGGACCCGCAGCCCCGGCCGCCGGGCGAGGCCGAGGCGGCGGATGCCGTCGTCCAGGGCGGCGTCCAGGTCCGAGCGCACCTCGTCCAACTCCCTGAAGTGCGCTTGGGCCCGTACGGTGACCCGTCGTCGTCCAGCGTCGACGCGGACCGTGCGGACGCCGGGCACCGCCATCGCCCGGTCGCGCAGTACGAGGGCGGCGGCCGAGCGGTCGAGCCCGGCCCGTACCCGTGGGTCGGGGCGCATCGGCAACACCCCGCGCCGGCCCGGGGTGAGCGCCAGTACGAGCAGCCACAGGCCGAGCGCCACCGCGACCGCGGCGCCGGTCACCACCCAGACGTCGTCCAGCGGTCGGCTGGCCAACTCGTCACCGAGCCTGCGCCGCCACCGCATGGCCGTCCGGTCGGCCCGCACCGCCGCCACGTCGTACAGCAGCAGCCCGCTCGCGCCGCGCCCCGGGCTCTTATACACATCTCCG
>NZ_JBEHZD010000409.1:0-7417 GCF_040240285.1 Streptomyces sp. HSW2009
GCGGACGCCCAGGTAGGTGAAGGTGCCGGGGACGTGGCTCAGGTACAGGGCGAAGTCCTCGCCGCTGAAGGGTGGGAACGCGGTGTGCAGCGGGGTGACCGCGGACCGCCCCAGGGTGTGCCTGAGGTGCCGGACCAGGGCGCGGCCCTCGCGTTCGGGGCAGACCAGCGCCGGGAACGGGTCGCCGGGGAAGCGGACCTGCGCCCCGGGGTAGCGGGCGGCGGTGCGGCGGATGTCCTCGCGTACCTCGGCGTACCGTTCCTGCGGCCAGCAGCGGTACGACACGCCCACCGTCGCCTCACGCGCCCTGGCCTGGAGCGAGACGAACGTAGCCAGCGGGCCGTTCGGGACCAGCGAATCGGCCACGATGCGCTCCAGGTCGGCATCGCCCTTCGGCATCGGAACCGTCGCGAGGGCGCCGAGTTCGGCCGCCAGCCGCTGCGCTTCCCGTACGGCGTCCGGGCCGGTGACCGTCAGCTCCGCCTTGTCCTGCCCGGGCATTCCGTACCCGGCGGTGGTGGCGAACTGGCCGACCGGGAACGGGCCGCAGTGCAGCGCGTGGATCTCCGACACGCCGAGCCGCTGCAACACGCCCGACTTCAGCACCGCTTCGGCCCCCGACAGGGCCTCCTCGGCCGGCTGGAAGACGAAGACGACGGTGCCGCTGAGCTCCCGCCGCAGCCGGGCGAGTACCTGGGCGATGCCGATGCCCATGGTCGTGTGCAGGTCGTGGCCGCACAGGTGGGCCGGTTCGGAGCCGCCGCCGATGATGTCCTTCGGCGGCACCGCGTCCATGTCGGCCCGGTACGCGACGGTCCGGCCCGGCCGCGCGCCGCGCAGTACGCCGATGACGCCGTGCCCGCCGATCCCGGTGCGTACGGCGAGCCCCGCCGCGCGCAGCTCGCGGGCGACGACGCCGGCGGTGCGCTGCTCCTGGCCGGGCGGCTCCGGGTGGCTGTGCAGGTCGCGGCGGAGCGCGATCAAGTCGGCCGTACGGCGGGCCACTTCCGCGTCCACGGCGCGCTGGCTGAGCTGGCCGGATTCCGCCCCGCGCCCCCGGGCGGCGGCACTGCCGGCCGCTCCCCAGGCCAGACCGGCACCGGCCGCAGCCGTACCGGCGAGGAGCGTACGACGCGCAACGCTGTGCTTCTCCGAACGATTCACTGTTCCCCCTTGTCGACCTTCTTGCAGACCTTCTGCTGACCTTCTGCCGACCTTCTGCTGACGTGCTGACCTTGTTGATGGCCGTCTCGCGGGCCTACGTGCCGACCTCACGGACGGGCCTCTCCGCCCCGGCCGGTGGCGCCCGCGGGGCGGCTTGAATACGTCCATGATCGGCGTCCCGCCCATCCGTTGACCAACCGTCCGGGCCCCGGCGCGGGGTGGCCCGGGGGCCCGGGCGGGGGGTCGGGTTATCCCCAGGGCGGGGCGTAGACGGCGACGTGGCGGCCCGCCGCTCACTGCCGGCATCGCCCGCCTTGTCCGCTGCGAACCCGGACGCAGTCTCGTCGGGCCGGGCGGGGGCGAAGGCCCGGGTCCCCACTCCGACGGCGACGGTGGGGGAGCGTGCGGCCGGGTTAAGGTCAGACGACAGCGGCAGCCCTCGTGAGGGAACAGGGACCGGCCCAGATGGAGTGCGAGACATGACCGTCACCTGGCGCACCGCCCTCTCGTACGCGCTGACCGTCGCCGTCGGGGCATGGCTGGTCGGGGCCGGGGTGGATCTCGCCTGGTCGGTTGCTGCGGGCGGGCTCGGTGCCTGGTTCTCGCTCTGGGTGGGGGACCCGCTTACCCACACCCTCACGGCCGTCACGGTGCTCGCCCTCACCCTGGCCCGCCGCATCGACGGTCCGCTGCCGACGTGGCGCGTGCCGCTGGTCGACGGAAGCCTGTATCTGCTGGTCCTGTTGGTGGGGAACGGCCTGGCGGCGTGGTGGACGGGGGCCGAGGGGCCGGCCGACACCGCGTTCGCGCTGGCCTCCTTCGCCCTGCTCGACCTCCAGTTGCCGGCCGCCTGGGCGCTGAGCGCCTGGCGCGCCCGCCACCTGCGGCTCGTCATCGGCCGCAGCGGTGGTGGCTGGTCGGCGGCCCGGGACATGTAGCGCTGATCCGCTGGGGCGGGGCGGTTACGGACGTACCGCCCCGGGCCCAAGCCCCGGTTGGCCCGTACTCCAACCCAACCCGTAAGCCCTAACCCTTCCGCAAGCCCCAACCCCAACTCCGCAATTCAACCCAACCCGCAAGCCCCGGACACTCTCCAACCCAAATCCAACCGCAAGCCCCGGGCACTCCCACCCAACCCGTAAGCCCCAGGGTTGGCCCCCCAACGCCCAGCGAGCCCCAATGCCCAGCGGGGCCCCAGCACTAGCCGGAGCCCCGCCGCGTCCATGCCCGGCTATCGCGCCGAGCAGTACTGCTGTTCCTTGCCGATCACCCGGTACATGCAGTCCGCGTTCTCCGACAGGCGGAGCACCGCTTCCCGGTTGCGGCTGGTTTCGCGTTCGATGACCTCGTCGGGCGGGTAGAAGCCGCCGCTGCCGCCGAACATCTCGAACGTGTACGTGAAGATCTTCTGCGTCGCCCACATCCAGTCGTCGGCCGAGCCGTCCGTCACGTACAGGTCGCTGGCCTGCTCGGGGGAGTAGCGGTTGGTGGAGGCGAGTTGCTTGCCGAACGTGGCGAAGACGTTGTGGTCGTCCTGGGTCATGCCGGGGGCGGTGTCGGCCGAGGTGTAGCCGTACGGCCACAGCACCAACTCGCCGTAGGTGTGGAAGTCGATCGCCGCCTTGATCTGCTGCTTTCCGCCCACGACGCGACTGCGGACGAAGTTGGCGACCACCTTCACCTCGGGCGCCGACTCGGCCGCGGAGCCGCGGTAGTCGTCGGCGCGCGGGTTCGGGCTCGAACCGTTGCAGCAGGCCCACTTGTGCGCCCAGTTGCGGTTGAGGTCGGTGCCGACGGCCGTGCTGCCCTGGTTGGGCTGACGGTTCTTGCGCCACATCCGGTACTGGCCGCCGGTGATGTCGTACTCGCCGCCGTCCGGGTTCACGTCCGGCACGATCCAGATCTCGCGGCCGTCCACGGCCTTGGTGATCCGGTCGTCCTTGCCGTACTTGTCGCCGAACTCGCGCAGCAGGTACAGCGCCATCTCCACGGTCAGGTGCTCACGGGCGTGCTGGTGCGCCGTGAACAGGACCTCGGGCTCCGCCTCGTCCGTGGCCACGTTGTCGCTGATCTTGATGGCGTGGATGCTCCGGCCCTCGACCGTGGTGCCGATCACCTTCTTGGCGATCCGGTCGGGGTGCTTGGCGACGGCCGCGTCGATCGCGGCCACCGTCTCGCGGTAGTTGTGGTAGCCGGCGTCATCGGCCGGGAAGTCCCGGGTGTCGGCCTTGGCGGCCGGGCCACCGCGCCGCGGCGGGCCGGGCAGTTCCTTCGTCTCGTACCCGAGCGCGCGGACCTGGCGCAGCTCGTCCGGGTGGGCCGTGATGACCGTCGTGGTGCCGCGCGCGGTGTCGATCGTGGCGCCCGTGCCGGCGATCAGGGTGCGCTCGGCTGCGGTACGGACGTCGCGCACCTCGTACTGATGGGGTATCGGCTCGGCGTCGGCCGTCGCCGTCGTGCGGGCGGCGGTCGGCTGGTGGGCCTCGGCCGCGATCGGGGCCGCCAGGGCCAGGGCGATGAGGGCGGCGACGGCGGTGGTGGTGCGCCGGCCGCGGATGCGCAGTCGCAAGGTGCACTCCAGGGGGGTTCCAGAGCGACGGGTGGGGGGTGTGCTGTGGGCGGTGGCCGCCCGGATCCCGCTCATGGTTGACGGTTGACGGGACGCGGTCAAGGGGCGAGATGTGGCCAGTCGCGCCGCCACCGGCCATGTGGGGTGCGCTCGCCGCGCGCGTACGGGGCGTGCGGCGGCGGGTGTCGAAGGTGCTGTCCGGGCGCGCCGGGCGCCTGCGGACGGTGACGTACGCGCCCGGCGGTTGGTCGCGGTCCGTCCGGTCCGGCCGTGCTGCCGCGGTACGGCTGCGGTTGGTGGGCGTCCCCGGGCGACGGACGTGCACGGCGCGTCTGCGTCGTTCGGCGCATTGTCGTGGCGGGTCCGTGCACCTAACAATGCCCATGTCAATTCCGTGGACGTGTGGAGGAACCTCGTGCAGAAGAACCTCATGGGCACCCTCGTGGCCCTGGCGCTCGGCGGCGGGACCCTACTGGGCGCCGGCGCGTCCCCGGCGGGTGCGGCGTCCGCCGCCGAGGGGGCCGGAGCCGCCGGCCGGTCGGTCGCCGTGCAGCCGGCGACGGGGGCTGCGGGTGCGAGTGCGCGTACGGGTACGGGTACGGTCGCGACGGCGAGCGGGGTCACGGCCAGGGCCACGGCTACCGACACCGCGCTGAAGCCCAAGCCCAAGCCGCGGCCGAAGGCCGTCACCTTCGAAGGCACCGTGGCCCTCAGCAACTGCTCCGGCTCCGTGGTGAAGCTGCCGAACTCCGCCGACCGGGACCGCGCCCTGGTCATGACCAACGGCCACTGCCTGGAGGGCGGTTACCTCGGCCCCGGTGAGGTCGTCATCGACCGGGCGTCCAGCCGCAGCTTCAACCTGCTGAACGCGCAGGCCGGCACGGCAGGCACGGTGCGGGCGACGAAGGTCGCGTACGCCACGATGACGGACACCGACGTGGCGCTGTACGAGGTGAACGCGTCGTACGCGGACATCAAGCGGCGGTTCGGCGTGCAGCCGCTGGCGCTCTCGGCCCAGCACCCGAAGGCCGGCGCCGCCATCAGCGTGGTCTCCGGCTACTGGAAGCAGCAGTACACGTGCTCCGTCGACGGCTTCGTGCACGAGTTGCGCGAGGGCCGGTGGACCTGGAAGGACTCGGTCCGCTACACCCCGGAGTGCCAGACCATCGGCGGTACGTCGGGCTCGCCCGTGGTGGACACCACGACCGGCGCGGTGATCGCCGTGAACAACACCGGCAACGAGTCCGGCGAGCGCTGCACCGAGAACAACCCGTGCGAGGTGGATGAGAACGGGCAGGTCACGGTGCGCCCCGGCATCAACTACGGGCAGCAGTCGTACCAGATCACCCGCTGCGTGGCCGCCGGCAACAAGGTGGACCTGAGCCTGCCGGGCTGCACGCTGCCGAAGCCGTGACCGCTCCGCGTGCCTGAGCTCGGATCGCGGCCCCGGGCGCGTTGCGGGTTGCCGGGGCCGCGACCGACGGCGGGAGCCGTGGCCCCGGCGCGAGGGGCGTGACCGGCGCGGGGCCGAACGCCGCGGCGTCCGGCCCCGTCCCCCGCTCCCCCCTTCCCGGCCCGGCCGCGCGCCCCGCCGCGTCCCCGCACGCTCACTTCCCGGGTCGCGCCGCCAGCCGCTGCGCGGCCCGTTCGCCCCGGCGGGCGACCGGTTCGACGCCGTACGCCGCGCCGAGGCCGGTCGGCGGCATCGCGTGGTAGATCGACTCGTACGAGCCCGCCGGCACGAGGAACGTCTCGTGCCAGATGCCGACGCTGCCGGCGGCCTGCCGCGCGCTGCGGTTGAACGCCGTCCAGGCGGGGTGGTGTGCGCGCTGCGGGTCGGTGGCGTAGGCGAGCAGCTTCTCGCGCGACTCCCAGTACTGGACGACCGTGAAGTTGCGCGGCCCGGACAGGTAGTTGCGGTAGCCGAGGAGTCCGCTGGTCTCGTCGCGGGCGAGTTCCTTCAGCATGCGCGGCATGGCCGCGACGACGGGCGGCCAGCGGCGCACCGCCAGCCAGCGGTTGATCCGCATCCCGATGAGGAACACCACCACGTTCCCGGTGGCCGCCGTGGTGACCCGCCCCGCTATGGGTGCCGTGCTGCTCATGGTCCACTCCCCGTTTCTTGATAGGTAGCGTTGCTATCTATAATCGATAGTGCCGCTATCTGTATGAGATGGCAAGGGGGCGGCCGGCCCGAGCGCACTCGGTGAGGTGGCGGGCCCGGGCGCGCGCGGGGAGGCGGCCGGCGTGCACTCGGTGGGGCGGCCGGGGTGCGCTCAGCGGGGCGGTGGGGGTGGCTGGGGTGGCTGGGGTGGCTGGGGCGACGGGTCCCGGGGGCCGCGGCGTACGAGCATCGGAGCCCGCGCCGTACGAGCATCGGAGCCTGCACCGGCCGGGCATTGGAGCCCGCGCCGGACGGGCGGCCGGGCCGCGAACCGCAGGCGACAGTGCTGGTACGGGCTTTGGCCCGTGGGTTACGCTGCGTCCGATGAAGACCGGGACGGCCTCGCGCCACACACGGATCGGCGACCCGGTGCTCTGCTGAGCGCCGAACGAGTCGCGGCGGACGCACAGTTCGGACGGGTGGCACCCGTCGGGGCGCGGACCGTCGGCGCATGGACCGTCCGTGTGCGGGCCGTCAGTACACGGGCCGGCGGCGCGCCGGCCATTGACGCATGGACCGCTGGCGCGCAGACCGCCAGCGCACGGGCCATCGACGCACGGACCGCCAGCGCGCGGAGCGCCACCGCACGCGCCCCACCCTCTCCCGTGGTGACCACACCTTGCCGCAGCCACCACACACAGGAGTTCCCGATGCCCACCACCACGTTGCACATTCCCACCGCCGACGGCCGGGCCGATGCCTTCGCCGCCTACCCCGACCAGGGCGAACGGCACCCGGGGGTGCTGGTCTACCCCGACGCCATCGGGCTGCGCCCGGAGGTGGAGGACAAGGCCCGCAAACTGGCCGCGCACGGCTACTACGTCCTCGTTCCCAACTTCTTCTACCGCGTCGGGCCCGCCCCGATCGTCGAGCTGCCCGCCTTCATCGACGCGGAGTCCAGGGGCGCGCTCTTCGAGCAGATCGTTCCGCACGTGCACCAGCACGCCGCGGACCGGGCGCTGCGCGACGCCGAGGCGTTCCTCGCCTTCCTGACCAGCAGGCCCGAGGCCAGCCCGGGCCCGGTGGGCGCGGTGGGCTACTGCATGGGGGCGGCCCTCGCGCTGCGTACCGCCGCCGCCCATCCGGACCGGGTGGCCGCGGTCGCCGGTTTCCACCCCGGCCTGGTGGTCACCGAGGGGGCCGACAGCCCGCACCTGTCGCTGGCCGACCTCACCGCCGAGGTGCACCTCGGGCTCGCCGAAGGCGACCTGTCGCCCGAGGAGTTGGCCGCGCTCAACCAGGCGCTGGACGCCACCGGCGTCCCGTACGCCACCGAGCTGTACGCCGGCACCCGGCACGGCTTCACCATGTCCGACACCGACGCCTTCGACGCCGACGCCCTCCAGCGCCACTGGGACCGGCTGCTCCCGCTGCTGCGGCGCAACCTGACCCCGGCCCGGTGATGCGGCGGCCGGGTGTGCGCCCGCCAGTTGGTCGCACACCCGGCCGTCGGTCGGTGCGGCGCCCGGGCCGCGGGCCGCAGGTCACAGGGTGCGGACCGCGGGCGCCCGGCGCCGGGG
>NZ_JBEHZD010000041.1:0-27300 GCF_040240285.1 Streptomyces sp. HSW2009
CCTGGACCGCACGGGGGCGCGGGAGGCCGCCGCCCTGTTGGCAGCGGGCCGCACCACCACCCGTACCGTCGGCGCGGCCGGCACCGGATGCGGGGTGCCGGTCACCGTGTTGGTGGAGTCCAGCCTGCCGGCGCCCCGCATGCTCGTCTTCGGGGCCGTCGACTTCGCGGCGGCGCTGGTACGGGCCGGCCGCTTCCTCGGCTACCGGGTCACGGTCTGCGACGCGCGGCCGGTCTTCGCGACGGCCCGCCGCTTCCCGGAGGCCGACGAGGTGGTCGTCGACTGGCCGCACCGCTATCTGGACCGGCAGACCGCCGCACCCAGCACGGCCGAGCGGGACCGCCCGGCGGACCCGGGGCGGGACGGCGGGCAGCACAGCGGGCCAGCCAACGGGTGCCAGCAGCAGGACGGCGGTTCGGACAACGGCCGGGGCAGCGCGTGGGCCCGCGGCATCGACGGCCGCACCGCGCTGTGCGTACTCACCCACGACGCCAAGTTCGACGTGCCGCTACTGGTGCGGGCGCTGCGGCTGCCGGTGGGGTACGTGGGCGCGATGGGCTCCCGGCGCACCCATCTGACCCGGCTGCACCGGCTCCGCGAGGCGGGCCTGACCGCGCGGGAACTGTCCCGGCTGCACTCCCCGATCGGCCTGGACCTCGGGGCCCGTACGCCGGAGGAGACGGCGCTGTCCATCGCCGCCGAGATCGTCGCGGCCCGCCGCGGCGGCAGCGGCACCCCACTGACCGGCGCCCACACCCCGATCCACCGGGACCTGGCGCTCCCACCGACCTGAGCGCCGAACGAGCCTGCGGGCCCTGCCCCGTCCGTGCCTGCGGGCCCCGCCCCGTAGGCGACCGCGGCTACGGGAGTACGGGCCCACGGGTCGATCCGTACGGCCCCACGGCGCGGGGCCCGCGGCGCCCACCGGTGTCGAGCACCGGCGCGCACCGAGGCCCCGCCCGCCGCACGGGTCCCGTCAGCCGCCCCTGCGGTACTGCGCCGGCGAGTTGAGCGTCCGCTTGTCCTCGTACGCGCCCGCCTTCCCGCGGTCGATGTGGAAGGTGGTGAGCGTGGAGACCGGCGACGCCGGGTCGCGGCGGTCGCCGATGACCCGCATGTGGGTGCTCCAGCGCCGGGGCGTCACCTCGTACACGTCGTAGCCGTACCGGTTGCCCTCGAAGTACTGGAGGTGCGGATTGGCCGCGCCCATCAGCGGGCCGTTGGTCTTGTTCCAGTCCGCGCTGTAGGCGCCCGAGGTGATCGAGTGGGCGGTGAACTCGGTGCCGATGACGGGCGACGAGACGTCGTCGTAGTCGGGGCGCACGTCGTCCACGAACGCCGAGTGCCAGTCGCCGGTGATCACCACCAGGTCTTCGAGCTGCGCCCGCTGCACGTGCGAGAGCACCTCCTTGCGCTCGGCGAGGAAGCCGTCCCACTGGTCGGTGAACATGTAGCCGCCGCCGGGCCGGCCGCGGAGCTGGCTGAGCATGATCGAGTTGGCCCAGCAGTGCCAGGCGTCGCCGGCCCGGTCCACGCCGCGCTTGAGCCACTCCTTCTGCGGGCCGCCGAGGATGGTGCCGTCCTTCAGGTTCTGCGCGGAGCGGTAGGAGCGCAGGTCGAGGATGGTGAGCTCCAGCAGGTCGCCCCAGCGCCGCACCCGGTGGATCTCCGGGTCGGGCAGCGCCGACTCGCCGGCGTCCCGGTGCGGCATGTGCTCGTACCACGCCTGGTACGCGGCGGCCCGGCGCTGCATGAACGGGGCCCCGCCGCCGGTGCCGCTGTAGTCGTTGGCCACCTCGTGGTCGTCCCAGGTCAGGAACCACGGGTGGGCGGCGTGCGCGTCCCGCAGCGAGGCGTCGCCCTTGTACAGCGCGTGCCGCACCCGGTAGTCGGCGAGCGTGAACACCGGCGGCGCGTTGTGGTCGCGCACGTGGTCGCCGCCGACCGGGCCGTGCTCGTAGATGTAGTCGCCCAGGTGCATCACGAAGTCGACGTCCTCGCGCGCGATGCCGCGGTGCGCCGCGTAGAAGCCGTCGTGGAACGCCTGGCAGTTGGCGGCGGCGAAGCGCACCGAGGGGGCGCGGCCCACCGGCGCGGTCTTGGTGCGGCCCACCCGGCTGCGCTTGCCCAGCGCCCGGAAGCCGTACCAGTAGTGCCGCCCGGGGCGCAGCCCGTTCACGGGCACGTGCACGCTGGGCGCGCGCGGCGCGGCCGCGGCGACGGCGCCGCGCGCCACCACCCGGCGCAGCCGCGGGTCGGTCGCCACCACCCAGTCGATCTCCACGATCTCGGGCAGCTTCTGCTCGGCGGCGAGCGGTTCGGGCGCCAGCCGGGTCCACAGCACCACGCTGTGCGGCTGCGGATCGCCGGAGGCCACGCCGAGGGTGAAGGGCGCCGGGTCGTACTGGGCGCCCAGCGCCTCGGCGGCCTCCCTCGCCTGCGCGGGCGTGAGCCCGGCGCTCAGCGGCCAGACGACGTTCAGCGCACCGGCGGCGGCAGCCGCCTTCAGCAGGTCACGACGGTTGAGCTTCACGACCGGCCTCCGCGGGTGTGGGTGAGGGTGAGCGAGATGGCGTCGGCGTAGCCGTCGTTGGACGTGCCGCCGCCGGTCCGGGTGAATACCAGCAGGGCGCGGGCGGTGCGCGCGCCCGGCGGCACCGTGCCGGTGCCGGTGCGCTCCACCATGCCGGTGCGGCTGCCGCGCTCGGCCGCGGTCACCGGGCCCAGCACGCTCAGCGCCAGCGGTGTGCCCTGCGCGTCGCGGAACTCCACCGAGAGCCGCACCCCGTCCTGCTGCTCCGCGTACCCGCCGAGCCAGCCGGCGACGGCGAAGCGCACCCGGCCCCGGTCGACGGCCTGCCGCCCGGTGCGCCCCCTGGCCGGCAGCCGCACGTCCTGCACCAGTGCGGTACGGGGCGAGTTGCCGCCGGAGAAGAACCGGCTGCCGCGCGGCGTCGGGCCGGGGTCGGCGGGCGTCGGGTAGCCGGTGCCGACGTCGTACCCGATCAGCGCCGGCGCCCCCTGCACCACCCGCCAGCCGGTCACCGTCTCGACCGGCTCGGGGCTGCCGCCAGGACCTGCCTCGGCGTCCCCATTGACCAGCAGATTCATCCGCGCCTCCAAGGTGCTGAGGTGACGCGGGTGCGTCACGCGCCAGGCATCCCACCAGCGGCGCATGAACAGCAGTCTGCTTGTGGTGGAACGTCCGCCGCGGGCTGGTTCGGACGGGTGTGGGGGCGGGGCGGGGACGGGCGGTCAGCGGCGCCGGCCGGCGCGACCCGGCTGGGTCAGCCGGCAGCGGATCCGTCGGCAGCGGACATCGCCGCCCGCAGCGCGTCCCGCACCAGGGCGCGCAGCCAGGCGTGGGCCCGGTCGTCCTCGTACCGCTGGTGCCAGGAGACGTACACCGGCACCGGGTCCGCGTCGAGCGGCAGCGGCAGCAGCCGCACCCCCAGCGTCGCGGCCACCGGGCTCGCCATCCGTTCGGGCACGGCGACCAGCACGTCGCCGTACTCGGCCATGCGCAGCGCGGCCGTGCTGGTGGGCACCGCGGCGACCACCCGGCGCTGCCGCCCCCGCGCGGCCAGCAGGTCGTCGACGGGGTCCCTGAGCCGGCCGCGCCGGGAGACGGTGACGTGGTCGGCGGCGGCGTACGCGTCGAGCGTGAGCCGGTCCCCGTACGGCGCCCGCGGCCCCACCGCGACCACGAGCCGGTCCTCGGCGACCTGTTCGTAGCAGATCTCGGGCAGCGCCGGTCGGGTCGCGCTGACGGCGAGGTCCACCCGGCCGTGCCGCAGGTCGGCGGTGTCCGTGGGGGCCTCGGCCAGCATCCGCAGCCGCACTCCGGGCGCCTGCCGGCGCACCGCGTCGAGCACCGCAGGGCCCACCGCGTGCGTGATCGCGTCATGCCACTGGAGCGTGAACTCCCGCTCCAGTGTGGTGAGTTCGAGGTGTTGGGTGGGGGCGAGCACGGCGTGTGCCTGCTGCACGATGCGGTGCACCTCGGCCCGCATGGCCAGCGCCCGCGGGGTGAGCGTCATCGTGCGGCCGGTGCGGACCAGGATCTGGTCGCCCGTCGCCCTGCGGATGCGGCCCAGTGCTCGGCTGACCGCCGGTGCGGTGAGCTGGAGCCGCTGGGCGGCGCCGGTCACGCTGCCCTCTTCGAGCAGGGCGTCCAGTGCGGTCAGCAGATTCAAATCCAGTTGCATGGCAGTCATCTTAGGCGTGTCGAACTTGCATTTGACGACAATCCAGCCGCCTTTCTAGCGTGGCAACTGCCAAGAAAAACACCCCAGTTGGGCCAACGGCCCGAAGGGAGACAGTCATGTCCACGTACCCGGAGAGCGCCGCCCGCCCGGCGTTCGACCCCACCGACAACCGTCAACTCGCCACAGACCTAGCCCTGTTGGCCGAGGTGGTGACGGCGGTACGGGCCGCCGGCGCCGCGGTGCACGCCAGGTTCGCCGCACCGCAGCGGCTGACCGGCCTGACGGCCGTGCTCGACGCGCTGCACGCCAACGACCTGGCCTCGCTCCGGCTGCTGCGCGCACCGCTTGAGCGGCTGCGGCCCCGGGCGGGCTGGGTCGATGACGAACTGGACCGCGGCGCGCTGCCGGACGGCGAGTGGTGGATCACCGACCCGGTCGAGGGCAACATCAACCACGTACACGGCATGGCCGACTGGTCCGTGACGGCCACCCTGGTCCGCGACAACCAGCCCGTCTTGGCCGCGGTGCACATCCCGCTCACCGGGCAGACGTACACGGCCGTACGCGGCGGCGGCGCCCACGTCGACGGCTGCCCCCTGCGGACCAGTGCCAAGACCGAACTGGCCGCCGCGTACGTCGCCACTGGCCAGGCCGCACCCGGCGAGGACGCGGCCACCTTCGACCGGATCGGCGCCTCGTACGCGGCCCTGCTGCGCCACGCGCTGGTCGCCCGGGTCGCGGTGCCGGCCACCATGCAGTTGATCCAGGTGGCGGCCGGGCAGTTGGACGCGTTCTGGCAGTACAGCGACGTCCGTTCGGGGCTGGTGGCGGGCGGGCTGCTGGTCGCCGAGGCGGGCGGCACCGTCACCGACACCGGGGGCCGCCCGTGGCGCCTCGGCAGTGCGGACTTCCTGGCCGCGGCCCCGGCCCTGCACCCGGCCGTACGCGCGGCCCTCGCGGAGGTGCCCTGACCCCGAGGGGGCGCCGCGCCGCACCCGGCCAGCCCCCACCGCGCACGCCAACCCCACCCCGTACGCGCCCCAGCGGGAACGCAACGCCAGCCCGCACCCCACAACCCACAACCCACAACCCACAACCCACAAGAGAAAGCGAATCGAAGCAATGCGACCGACAACAAGCCACAGAAGCAACCGATATGAGGACGAGAACCCGGCCATCGCCGTCATCGGTGGCGGCATCGGCGGCCTCGCCCTGGCCCGCATCCTCCAACTCCACAGCATCGCCGTGACCGTCTACGAGCGCGACGCCTCACGCACCGCACGCCCGCAGGGCGGCAGCCTCGACCTCCACCCCACGTCGGGGCAACGGGCCCTGCGCAGCGCCGGCCTGTTCGCGCAGTACTGGGCGGTGGCCAGGCCCGAGGGCCAGGACCTCAAACTGGTCGACAAGGACGGCACCGTGCACCGGCAGGAACGCAGCGAGGACGCCGGGACGGTGGAGCCGGAGATCGACCGGGGCGCGCTGCGCGACCTGCTGCTCGACGCGCTGGAGCCCGGCACCGTCCGGTGGGGCCACGCCCTGGACCGGGCGGTGCCGTTGCGGAACGGCCGCCACCGGCTGCGCTTCGCGCACGGCGCGGTGCACTCCTGCGACCTGCTGGTGGGCGCCGACGGCGGCTGGTCACGGGTCCGCCCGCTGCTCACCGGCGCGGTGCCCCCCTCGACCGGGGTCAGCTTCGTCGAGATCAGCGTGGCGGACGTGGACCACCGCCGGCCGGAGCTGGCCCGGTGGGTGGGGCGCGGCAGCCTGTTCGCCTTCCGCGACGGCAAGGCGCTGATGGCCCAGCGCAACGGCGACGGCTCCGTCCGCACCTACGTGGGCCTGCGCGCCCCCGACGACTGGCTGGACACCTCCGGCATCAGCACCGGCACCCCGGACCACGTCAGGCGCGAACTCCTCGGCCACTTCACCGACTGGGCACGCCCGCTGACCGACCTGATCCGCCACTGCGACGACTCCTTCGTACCCCGCCGGCTGCTGATGCTCCCGATCGGCCTGAGCTGGCAGTCCAGGCCCGGTGTCACGCTGCTCGGCGACGCCGCCCATCTGATGTCACCCTTCGCCGGCGAGGGCGCCAACCTCGCCCTCGCGGACGCGGCGGCGCTCGCGGCGACCGTCGTCGAACACGGGGCGGCGGCCCCCCCCCCCCCCCCGGGGGGGGGCGCCCCCCCGCCCCGGCCTCGACCTCTGCTTCGCCCCCGAGGGCACGCACGCGGTGGCGGCGGCCCTGGCGGAACGCGATGGTGCGGTGGGGTCGGTTGGGGTGGGGGACGTCGGGTTGGGGCATGCCGGTCCGGGATCGGCCGGGGGGGGGTCCGTCGGGCTGGGGCATGCCGGTCCGGGATCGGTCGAGCCGGGATCGGCCGAGCCGGGGTCCGTCGGGCTGGGGCACGTTGCTCGGGAGCCGGCCGAGCCGGGGCCTGCCGGCACACCAGCCACATCAGCCGTACTGGTCACCCCCACCGCCCCAGCCACCCCCACCGCCCCCACCGGGCGGGCCGTGCGGTGATCGACTGGATGGAGTTGGCGACCTCGCTGGTCACCTCGCCGTGGTTCTACCTGGTGCTCATTGCCGTGTCGCTGCTCGACTCCTTCCTTCCGCTCATCCCGAGCGAACCGGTCGTCGTCATCGCCGGCGTGTACGCGGCCGACGGCGACACCGAACTGGCCGCCTGCATCGCGGCGACCGCACTCGGCGCCGTCCTCGGCGACCTGGTCCCGTACGTCATCGGCCGGTCGCTCGCCGAACGCGTCCGGGCCCGCCTGCGGCCCGGCACCAGGCGCCGGCGGACCCACGACTGGATCGCCGCCGAACTCGCCGCCCGCGGCAGCTACACCCTCGTGACCTCGCGCTTCATCCCCGTCGGGCGCTATCTCGTCACGCTCTCGGCCGGCGTGGTGGGCTACCCCTGGCGCCGCTACCTCGCCGCCACCGCGTTCGCCGGCCTGTGCTGGAGCACGTACACGGTCCTCATCGGCTACGTGGGCGGCGCGCTCTTCCAGGACAACGACCTCATCGGCATGGCCGTGGGCCTGGGGCTGGCTTTCGCGCTGAGCGGCACGGTCGAAGTCGTACGCCGCGTCCGGCGCCGCCCCGCCCCGGCGTCCCCCAGCGCCCCGGGGCATAATGCGGCAGCCGCCGGTGTGGGGTGCCCAGTGCGCGGGCCACAGCCGGCAGTTGACCGGAAACCGGTGCGATCGGGACGCGGCGGGGCGAGGTCGGGAACGTCGTCAGACGGAGGAGAGCTGGATGCTGGACATACGTAGGACGGGCCGGGCCCGTGCCACCGCCGCCACGGGCGGCGGACCCGTGGCCCCGGCCGCCGGTCGGGCCGGCACGGCGGTGCGCAGATGAGGGCCGGCCGGCGCGCCGCCGCCGTCTGGGCCGGTCTGTGCCTGGCCGGCCTCGGCGCCACCGCAGCGCTCAACATCGGCTCGGACACCGCTCGCCCGAGCACGGGTGGCCCGGACTCCGAGGGATTAACGGTGGAGATCAACGGCACGGAGGTCGGGACCTGCGCACGGATCATCCAGGCGTTTGAGGAGGCCCGCGCCGGGGCCCTGCCCCCGTCGGAAGCGGCCCCGAACGCCAAGGGGTCGGGTAGTGCACAGGCGGTCGTCACCCAGGTGTACTCCTGGGACGCCGCGGTGCCCTCCGAGTGCGAGAAGGAACTCAAGGCCCGGGGCCTGACGCAGGACTGAGCGACCACGAAGCCACCGGAGTCCCGAACCGGCCCCAGTGGGGCGGGCGTTGGGGAATCCACCGGAAGGCACGGGTGCGGTGGTTCCCCTCACCCCGCCGCGGCCAGCGCGTCGGAGATCATGCGGGTGGCGAAGTCGGGGTCGCCGGTGAGGCCGTTGATGTGCTCGGCGAGCAGGGTCGCGGTGGCTTCCAGGGGCGTCATCTCGGCATCGGTCCAGTCGCCGTACTGCTTGCGCCACAGATTGGGGCTCAGGTCGTTGCCGGCGGCGATGACGAGGCCGGCCATGGTGGGGATGACCTCCGGGCTGATGCTCGCCGGCATCATGCGCATCGTGGCCACCAGGTGGGGCACCACGTTCTCGATGACGTCCTTGTCGTGGCGCTCGTACGCCGAACGCAGCCAGGTCATGTACATGAAGATCAGGGTGCAGGCGCCGTCCAGTACGGCGTTGGCCCCCTCGCGGTCGAGGGAGGCGGTGAACTCCTCGATCATCTTCCGCTGTTCGGGATCGATCTCGGCCTTGCGTTCGTGCAGGCACTTGAGTCGCGAGTCGATCATCAGGAGCGCGGTGACCACGTCACCGGCGGGGGCGAGGGCGGGATCGCAGGACGAAGACACGGGAAGACCTCCTCGGAAGACCGCGCTGGGTGACGCGGCGCATCCGTACGGTAGTCCTCCGGCGGGGTGGGGGTTGACGATTCCCCCGAAGGGGCGATAGGTGCTCGCCCGCACCCGCCGCCGCACCAGCCGCCGTCCGCCCGGCCCTCCGTGCCTCACGCGCTCATGCCGTAGCCCAATTCCTCGGCGCCGATGTGCCAGAAGGAGTTCTCATCGGCGACGGCCGCGGGATCGAGCGCTCCGAACCGTTCCAGCAGGGCTTCGGTGAGCTCGTCCGCGGCCTGCTCGGCCAGGTCGGCGGCCTCCTCTTCGCCCAGCCCGTCGCCGGGGCCCTCGTACGCGGCGGCTTCGGCAGCAGCCTCCTCGTACGCGCGGTTGAAGGCGACGAACGCCGCAACGCTGGAGTTGACGAACTGGGCGGCATCGCCCTCCGGCAGACACCACAGCGAGCCGTCGTCACGCCGTAGGGCCAGCGCGCTCAGTTCTGGATCGACGGCGACCAGGGCATAGCGCGTCCCGCTGACCGAGCGTTCCGCGAAAGGGGAGGATTGCCACACGCCTGGGTAGGGGCAGCGGGCACATCCGGCCAACAGTGCGGCGGCTTCAGCATCGTTCATGCCGCGAATCTAGCCCGCCCCGCCGGCACCCGAGCCGGTGGGCCCGCGCCGGTACAGCTCTACCCGGCCGCCGCTGGCGCCGGCCACGCCCCGCGGTCCAGCAGGTCAAGGACGAGCGCGGCAATGTTCCACGCATCGTCCTCGCCACGGTGGTGGCGCCCGTCGAGAGGCAGTCCGGCGCACTGGAGGGCCTGGCTCATGCCGGGCTTCCTGCGCAGTCCGTACGCGCTGGCGAAGACGGCCTTGGCGTTGGTATGGCTGCGTTCCGTCGGATAGCCGAAGGGGTAGGACACCCCGTCGGCCCGGCTCTGCCGGGCGAACTGCCGGCGGTCGTACTCGCCCCAACTCGCCCACGGCCGCTCCCCGGCCCCGTGCTCATCGACGAGCAGCCGGCACGCCTCGGCGAAGCTGACGCCCCGGCCCACCTCCGCTTGCGTCAGCCCGGTCAGGGCCGTGCAGAAGTCGCTCACCGTCGACCGGACGGGCCGCACCACGATCCCGTGCCGGGACACCCGCCGCCGCGCCGCGAGGTCCACCACGGTCAACCCGATCTCGATGATCTCGCTCACCGAGCCGGGCGGCGGTTGCCCGTCCCAGCAGGTGGCTTCGACGTCGATGACGTTGAGGAGGGCGGGGCTGGGGGCGCTGGGCATGGCCCGAGGGTAGGCGCCGCGCCCCGTCCCGGCACCCGCATTTTCCCCCCGCGCACCACGGCGGGAGCGGAGCGGGCCCGTACGCCGCGGCCCGCCTGCTAGTTGGCGAAGCCACCCTGCGGCTGGATGATCTCCAGATTGGTCCCGTCGGGGTCGTTGAAGTAGGCGACCTTGGTGCCGAGCGCCGCATCCGGGGTGACCTCGCCGGCGATGAACGTGTAGTCCTTGCCGAGGAATTCGTACCCCGCCTCCTTCATGCGCTGGTACACCGCGTCGAAATCGTCCACCTTGAAGCACAGGTGCATGGACCCGGGCCGGTTCGCCGCCCCGTTGGTGCGCAACCCCACGGGTTCCTGGAACTCGATCAGATCAATGCCCAGGCCATCGATATTGATCGTGGCATACCGCAAATTGGCATCGGAAAGCCCCTGCGCCCGCCCGAACGGCACACTGTGCATGGTTTCGTTCGCCACCACGGGCTCCCGCCCGGTCAGCGCCCGGTAGAAGTCGATGGCGGTTTCCAGGTCCGATACGGAGATCCCAACGTGGGCGGCCCGGGTGAGGTTCATCGCGGTGTCGGCGACGGCCATGAGGAATCAATCCCTCTCGCTCTCGGATCACATCACGGGCGTACGAAACCCATTCTCCTGGGGATCGCCGGGGGCGCATCTTGTTCGGGTGGGTGGGGTGATTCTTTGGGGGTGGGGGACTGGGCGCAGGCGCGTCGTGCGCCGATACCGAACGCCGCCAGCGGTAGGAGGCGCCCCCGCCCCGACAGCCACCCCCGACACCCCCCTACAACCAATCCCGCCGCTTGAAGATCAGATACAGGCTCGTGCACACCACGGCCATCAGCACGATCGCGAACGGGTAGCCCAGCGTCCAGTGCAACTCCGGCATGTGGTCGAAGTTCATGCCGTAGATCGTGCCGACCAGCGTGGGGGCGAACAGAATCGCCGCCCACGACGAGATCTTCTTGATTTCTTCGTTCTGTTCGAAGCCCGCTTCGGCCAGGGCGCGCATTTCTGCGTTCTGTTGTTGGGTGACCAGGGTGGCGTTGACCGCGAGGATTTCGGTGAGTGCTGAGCGGAAGCCGTCTACGCGCTCGCTGGTGTGGGTGACGTGGTCGGCGACGTCGCGCAGGTAGCGCTGGAGTTCTTCGTTCGTGCGGTACTTGTCGAAGCCGGCCATCAGCGCTTGCAACATGCCCACCAGAGGGCGGGTCGCGCGTTGGAACTCCACCATCTCTCGGGAGAGTTCGTAGATGCGGCGGGAGACTTCGGGGTCGCCGCGGAAGACCTCGGTCTCGATTTCGTCCAGGTCGTTCTGGACGCCTTCGACCACCGGCGCGTAGCCGTCCACCACATCGTCCAGGATGGCGTACAGCACCGCCTCCGGACCCAGTCCGATGAGTTCGGGCGTGGATTCCATGCGGGTGCGGACCGCGGACAGGTCAGGGGCGGCGCCGTGGCGGACGGTGATGACGAAATCGGGGCCTACGAAGAGGTGCAGTTCGCCGAATTCCACCTCTTCCGGCGCGTCCAGATAGCGCGCCGCCCGCAGGACGACGAACAGGGTCTCGCCGTACCGCTCCAGCTTGGGGCGCTGATGGGCCTCCAGCGCGTCCTCGATCGCCAGTTTGTGCAGGTCGAATTCGCCGGCCAGGGAGAGGAGTTCCGCCTCGCTCGGCCGGTGCAGCCCGATCCACGCCATCGAGCCGGGGAGTTCGCGCAGTTCGCGGAAGGTTTCGGCGAGGCTGGTGGGCGAGCCGATGCGCAGGCCGTCCCGGTAGAGCGCGGCGTCGATCAGGCTGGGAGCCTCCGGGGCCGGGCCGCGCGCCTCGCGGTCGGGCGCGTTCCGGGTGGTCGACGTGGTGCCGCGGCCGGCGGTCGGCCGGAGCCAGGAGTGGCGCCGGCCACCGTTCGCGGGCTCGTCGCCCGCGGGCTGCGCGCTGCGCGCGGCGGGCTCCGGCGCGCCCTTGCGCGCGCTGCGGCGCGCGGTCATCGCGGAGAGGGGGGTACGGCTGCGGCGCTCGGCCATGGTCGGTCCTTACGGTCGCGGGGCTGGGGGACTCCAGGCGCACGCGCGAGCGCCACCGCGGGCCAGCATGCGGGCCGCGGAGCGCGGGCCCGGTCTAGCTGCGGCCGGCGGTGGTGCCGCGCGGCGGGCGACTAGGGGGTTCACCACTCATGGCGGACCTCACCTCCTCCTCGCACATATGACGGAACCGTCGAACAGGATATACACCCCATACGGGAGCGGCCGTGCCACGGGTGCATCCCTCACGCATCCCTCATGCGTGCCCCATGCATCCGTTGCCCGCCCGCCACTCACCCGTTGCCCGCCCGGCCCCCGCCTGATCCCTCACCCGATCCCTCGCCGATCCGCGCCCGGTCCGTCAGACCCCCGTCCTGCCCTCCGAGCTCCGCTCAGCCCCCTCCGAACGGTGCCACGCGCCCAGCCGCGGCACAGGGCCGTGCCGCGCCCCGATGGGTCCGGGACGCGGCACGGCCGTGGTGTCTGCCCTGGTGGGCGGCGTGGTGGGGAGGGAAGGGCGTCAGCGTCGGGGAGGCGCGGGGCGGGCGGTCCTCGGGGGTGTCACCTCGCGTAGTGCGTTCGTCGCGCAGTGCACCTCGCCGCCGCCCAGATGGGCCCAGGAGAAGTTCTCCACCCAGCGCACCCGTACCCCGTTGGCGGCCAGCCGGCGTTCCGTTTCGCGTTGGAACAGGTCGACGCCGGCGACCTTCGGGCCGTGCGGGACGGGGGCGGCGAAGTCGCGCGCGGTGAGGGAGAGGCCGTTGGCGAGCGCGGGAGTGAGGGCGTACGCGCGGTGCGGCTGGTCGGGGGCCAGCCGCATCTTGCCGTACAGCACGGGCAGCGTGATCAGCTCATCCGCCCGCAGGCCGGTCGCCGCGAGCAGCGTGCCGACCTGCCGGTCGATGCGGCGCGCCACATCCTCGTTCTCCGCGCGCAACGCTGCCGAGGCCAACAGCTCGTCCACCGTCGGCCGGTCGCGCCCCGGGACCTCGGTGCCGGTGAACAACCGGCCCCCACCCGCACCCGCCTGCTGCGCCCGGCGCAGCAGCCGCACCGCGAGCCTGGGGTCGGAGACGGCCAGCGTCCAGCCGCGGGCGTTGTCGGCGCGTACCACGTGGAAGGTCTCGTCGACGTGCCCGACCAGCAGCCAACTCGTATCGAGCACCACGGGCGGCTGGGCCTGCGCGTGCAGCATTCGGGTGAAGGACGGATCGGGGCGGCGGGCGGCCGTCGCGCCGTAGACGATGCGGCCGTTCGGGTAGCCGGCGTACGGGGGCAGCGCCTCCACGTTGCCGGTGTAATTCAGCAGCTCGTCGACGCTGGCGTCACGGTCGGTCGTGTACTGCTGGACCACGCCGACGTCCGGGCCGCGCAGGTCGCGGTAGAGCAGCCGGCCGGAGCGGCGCAGGCTGGCGGCGCGGCCGTCGGCTGACGTCCAGTGGTTGGGCGAGCGCAGCAGCAGGCGCATGGTGTGCTGGCCGCCGCCCGGGGTGGGCAGGACGGCGTAGCCGGGTTCCGCGACGTCCTGCCGCCACATGTCCCGCCACCACTGGTCGGTGCCGGCCGTGAAGCGCAGCGCGCGATCGGGCAGGCCGGCGGCGCGCGTCGCGGTGCGCAGCGTGTCGGCGAACGCCCGCCACTGACCGGGGCGCCGATCGGAGATGGGGATTTCGGTGGGGATGCCGGCGCCGGGGCCGGGGGCCGCGGCGAACACGTGCTGGGCCCGCTGGAGGTCGTGTTGGAGCAGTATGGGCGCCACGCGCATGCGCAGCCGGTCGTGGCCGGTGGCGCCGCCGTCGGTGACCGACAGGGTCAGGGTGATCCCGCCGTCCCAGCGGGCCGGGTCGCGCACGATGTCCCGGCCCTCGATCGCGAGCTGCACCCCGGCCCGCAACTCCTCGGCGCGCAGCCGCTCCCCGAAGCGCAGGACGACCAGCTTCCCGCCGCGCTCGACGAAGAGTCGTACGAAGCGCTGCTGACCCGCCGGGACGGTGACCGTGCCGGTGGCGCCGTCGCTCACCCGGAGCGGGTCGGTCCGCAGCGGCGCCAGGTCCTTGACGTCCGCGGGGCCGTCGACGACGTCGTTGGCCGCGTCGTTGCAGGCGGCGAGCCGCCGGTCGACGGCCACGTCGAGCCGGTCCAGGTCGCCCGGGCGCAGGGTGCAGCGGCGCTGGTCGTCATCGAGGTTGGGGAGGAAGGTCGGGCCGTACGGGGCGTGCAGTGCGGGCGTCGGCGGCCAGGGCACGGCGGCGCCGGCGGTCGTAGCCGTGCCGGGCAGCAGGGAGCCGGTGAGCGCCGCCGAACAGACCAGGGCGCAGATCGCCGCGCGGTGGCGGGCCGGCCGGTGCGACGCGGCCGGGCGTAAGGGCGGGTGTGTGGCTGGCTGGTCGGCCGGTCGCGAGGGCGGTTCGGTGTGCGACCTGGCCGGCGGCCGGGCGCGTCCGATGGGCAGTCGAGCGAACATGGTGGCCTCTCGTCTCAGCAGCCGCGGCGCACGCGGGGCGGGTTCCCCACGTCACGCCTCGCGGCTCCCGCCCGGACCGCACCGGCTCCCACCGGGCCGCCCCCCGTCCTGGCCCCCAGCGGCCCGTCCCCGTACGCGTCCGGGGCCCGCGCGACGGCTCGCGACGGCTCCACCCGCACCCGACCCGACCGGCGGCGACTCCGCTGTCGGCGGCTGGGCCGTGGGCGGTTCGGCAGGGGCGCGCCTGATCGGTGGCCGGTAGCTGGTAGCCGGTGGCGGCGGATGGGGGGAGAAGGGGGTGCGGGGACGCGGGGAGCGGAGCGGGGGAGGTGCGGGCGGCTCGGATGGGGTGCTTGGGTCTTCATCGTGGTCGCGCGGACCACCCGTGGACGTCGTCCGGCGGTAGCGAGCCGGGTAGTCCCTTCGATCCAGTGAGCCACATGCGGAATCGACCATTCGACGGATCGCACCCCGCATGACCTGCGGATTTCCTTACCTCCCGCCGCGTGCGAACCCCTGTACGAGCCGTCCGCCGTTAGAGGTCACCCGCGCCGTGTGGCGTGCCGGGCCGTCCCCCTCGTACCGGCTCGTACCGGGCCCGTACGGCGCTGCCGCGCACCCGTCGCCGCCTCGCGATGCCCCGCGCCGTGCGCCCCGAGCACCCACCGCGGCGCCCCTGACTAACCCGCCAACCCACCAACCCGCCGATCTCGCAAGCCCAGCCAACCCGCAGACATCACCCACCCAACCCAGCAACACCCCCCAGCCACCCCACCCCTCCACTGCCACAGCCCACCCACCTCACGAGCACACCCAATCCACCAGCCCACCCACCCAACCAACCCAGCCACCCCACCCCACCCAGCCACCCCACTGCCACAGCTCACTCACCAACCCAGCGACCCCACCGGTAACCCCACCCACCAGTAACCCCACCCACCGGTAACCCCACCCCACCACCCCAGCAACCCAGCAACGCACCGACCCACCCCTAAGGCAGCAACCCCGCTCGGCGGGCCGAGACCACGGCCTGGAGGCGGGTGTGGGCGCCCAGTTTCCGCATGGATGAGCGCAGATAGCTCTTGACGGTCTCCGGGCGCAGGCCGAGGCGGTCCGCGGTGGCGGCATTGGTCGCGCCGGACGCCACGCAGGCCAGCACGTCGACCTCGCGCGGGGAGAGCTCGACACCGACCGGCGGCTCGGGCGTCCGGGCCGTTGCCGTGCCGGGCGGGGCCGCCGCCAACCGGCCGAGTGCGGTGAGCAGTTCGTGCCGTAACGCCTGGTCATGGACGCGTTGGGCGAGCGCGCGCAGTTCGCCGTGGGCCGCCCTGACCTCCTCCCAGGCCGCCGGGTCCGCCTCGCTGGGATGGCCGGCAGCCGCCACCACCCGGCGGGCCTCGTCCTGGGCGGCGTCCCGTACGGCCAGGGCCTGTTCGAGTTCGCGGGCCGCCTCGACCGCGACCGAGAGCGTGCGGTCGCCGAGCGCCATCGGCTGCCGCAGCGCGCCGTACAGCACCCCGCGCACCCGCCGCCGCACCACCACCGGCACCGCCAGCACGCAGCGCAACCCCTCCGCGGCGACGGCGGCGTCGTACTCGTGGCTTATCACCCGGGAGGCGGGGTAGTCCGCGACGCACACCGGCCGGGAGAGCGCCATGGCCTTGCCGCCCAGGCCGTTGCCGGTGGTGATGGTGAGCCCGACCAGGACCTGGGTCGCCGTCCCGGCCAGTTCGGCGATCCGGAACTGGCGGGTCCCCTCGAACAGTCCACCGAACGCGACGGGCAGCCCCCCACCGCGCCGCATCCGCTGTAGCGCGGTGCGCAGGTCCACGGCCCCGTACGTATCCGCCACCGACACCTCCCCGTAAATACCATCACCCCCATCCGGGGGTAGTGAGACTCAGATCACTCGTCGCACGATGCTAGCGAGCGCTTTGGCAATGAGGAGGACATGTGGCGGCAATCGGTCCGACCGAAGAGTTCCGGGCTGCGCGGGATTTCCTGCTCCAGCACCGGGAGGACTACGCGGCTGCCTACGCAGGGTTCCAGTGGCCCCGGCCGGCGGCCTTCAACTGGGCGCTGGACTGGTTCGACCCGCTGGCCGAGCGGGTGGACAGGACCGCCCTGCACATCGTCGAGGAGGACGGCACGGAGACCCGGCTGACCTTCGCCGAACTGCGGGAGCGGTCCGACAAGGTCGCCAACTGGCTGCGCGCGCAGGACGTACGGGCCGGCGACCGGGTGGTGGTGATGCTCGGCAACCAGACCGAGCTGTGGGAGACCGCACTGGCCACCATGAAGCTGCGCGCCGTGGTCATCCCGGCCACCCCGCTGCTCGGCCCCGCCGACCTCGTGGACCGCATCGAGCGCGGCGGCGCCCGCCACGTCATCGTCCGGGCGCTGGACGCGGCCAAGTTCGACGACGTCCCCGGCGACTACACCCGGATCGAGGTGGGCGGCACCGGCCTGCGCCCCGGATGGCTCGATTACGCCGACGCCTACGCCGCTCCCAGCCGCTTCACGCCCGACGGGCCGACCCGGGCCGACGACCCGCTGATGCTCTACTTCACCTCCGGCACCACGGCCAAGCCCAAGCTCGTGGAGCACACCCACACCTCGTACCCGATCGGCCACCTGGCCACCCTGTACTGGATCGGGCTGCGGCCGGGCGACGTCCACCTGAACATCTCGTCGCCGGGGTGGGCCAAGCACGCCTGGTCCAACCTGTTCGCCCCGTGGAACGCCGAGGCGACCGTCTTCGTCTTCAACTACACCCGTTTCGACGCGGCCCGGCTGATGGCCGAGATGGACCGCTGCGGCGTCACCACCTTCTGCGCGCCGCCCACCGTGTGGCGGATGCTCATCCAGGCCGACCTGCGGGCGCTGCGCACCGCGCCGCGGGAGGCCGTCGCGGCCGGCGAACCGCTCAACCCGGAGGTCATCGAGCAGGTCAGGCGGGACTGGGGGGTGACCATCCGGGACGGCTTCGGCCAGACCGAGACCTCCGTACAGGTCGCCAACACGCCCGGGCAGCCGCTCAAGACGGGCTCCAGGGGGCGCCCCACGCCCGGTTTCGCCGTCGCGCTGCTCGACCCGGTCACCGGGAAGCCCGGCGACGAGGGCGAGATCAGCCTGGACCTCTCCGCCCACCCGGTGGGTCTGATGGCCGGCTACGCGGGCGACCCGGAGCGCACCGCCGAGGCGATGGCCGGCGGCTACTACCGCACCGGGGACATCGGAGCCAGGGACGCCGACGGCTACATCACCTACGTGGGCCGCGCCGACGACGTCTTCAAGGCGTCCGACTACAAGATCTCGCCGTTCGAGCTGGAGAGCGCGATGCTGGAACACGAGGCCGTCGCCGAGGCCGCCGTGGTGCCGGCGCCCGACCCGGTGCGGCTGGCGGTGCCCAAGGCGTACGTGGTGCTCGCCGAGGGCTGGGAGCCCGGCCCGGAGACCGCGCGGGCGCTGTTCGCGCACTCGCGCGCGGTGCTGGCGCCCTACAAGCGGGTGCGGCGCATCGAGTTCGCCGACCTGCCCAAGACCGTGTCCGGCAAGATCCGCCGGATCGAGTTGCGCGAGCGGACCGCCCAGGACGGCGGCGCCGCCGAATACCGTGAGGAGTCCTCATGACCGGCCCCGCCACGACCGGCCAGAGCGCCGATCCCGCCACCACCGGGGAGCCGGGCCCCGCCGCGGGACCCGCGGCCGGCGCCGCGCGCACCGCCGCGCAGACCGCTCCCCAGCCCCCCCCGCAGCCCACCGGCGAGGCGGCCCCCACCGGCCAGAACCTGGCACCGGGTCGCGTCGAGTCGGGCCAGTCGCCGCCCTCGCCGCCGCGCTCCTACGCCAGCGGACCCGGTGACACGCCGCTGCTCGGCCAGACCATCGGCGCCAGCCTCGACGCCGCCATCGCACGGTTCGGGGACCGGGAGGCGCTGGTGGACATGGCCAGCGGCCGGCGCTGGACCTACACCGAGTTCGGGCGGGCGGTGGACGAGGTCGCGCTCGGCCTGCTCGCCAAGGGCGTCGGCAAGGGCGACCGGGTCGGCATCTGGGCGATCAACTGCCCCGAGTGGGTGCTCGTGCAGTACGCGTCGGCCCGCATCGGCGCCATCATGGTCAACATCAACCCGGCCTACCGCGTCCACGAGCTGCGCTACGTGCTCGAACAGGCCGGCATCCAGGTCCTGGTCTCCTCCATCGAGCACAAGACCAGCGACTACCGCCGGATGGTCGAGCAGGTGCGCGCCGACTGCAAGGCGCTGCGCGACGTGGTCTACATCGGCGACCCGACCTGGGACGGCCTGGTACGGGCCGGTGCGCAGGTCGACCCGGCCCGGCTCGCCGACCGGCAGGCCCGGCTGACCAGCGACGACCCGGTCAACATCCAGTACACATCGGGCACCACCGGCTTCCCCAAGGGCGCCACCCTCTCGCACCACAACATCCTCAACAACGGCTACTTCGTCGGCGAGCTCATCAACTACACCGAGCGCGACCGGATCTGCGTGCCGGTGCCCTTCTACCACTGCTTCGGCATGGTCATGGGCAACCTCGCGGCCACCAGCCACGGCGCCTGCGTGGTCATCCCGGCCCCCTCCTTCGACCCGGTCGCCACCTTGCACGCGGTGGAGCGGGAGCGGTGCACGGCGCTGTACGGGGTGCCGACGATGTTCATCGCCGAACTGGGGCTGCCCGACTTCGCCACCTACGACCTGTCCACGCTGCGCACCGGCATCATGGCCGGATCGCCCTGCCCGGTGGAGGTCATGCGGCGGGTGGTCGCCGAGATGCACATGGCGGAGGTCGCCATCGCGTACGGCATGACCGAGACCTCCCCGGTCTCCACGCAGACCCGCGTCGACGACGACCTGGAGCGCCGCACCGCCACCGTCGGCCGGGTCATGCCGCACATCGAGGTCAAGGTGATCGACCCGGCCACCGGCGTGACCGTGCCCCGCGGCGAGGCCGGCGAACTGTGCACCCGCGGCTACAGCGTGATGCTCGGGTACTGGGAGCAGCCGGAGCGGTCGGCGGAGGCGATCGACGCGGCGCGCTGGATGCACACCGGGGACCTGGCGGTGATGCGCGAGGACGGCTACGTGCAGATCGTCGGCCGGATCAAGGACATGATCATCCGCGGTGGCGAGAACGTGTACCCGCGCGAGATCGAGGAGTTCCTCTACGCGCACCCGAAGATCGCCGACGTGCAGGTGGTGGGCGTGCCGGACGAGAAGTACGGCGAGGAGATCGCCGCCTGCGTCGTGCTGCGCGACCCGGCCAACCCGCTCACCCGTGACGAACTCGCCCGCTTCTGCCGGGGCCGCCTCGCCCACTACAAGGTGCCCCGCTACCTGCACCTGGTCGAGTCCTTCCCGATGACCGTCAGCGGCAAGGTCCGCAAGATCGAACTCCGCGACCAGGCGGCCCGCGCGCTCCTCCCCGAGCAGCCGGCGGCCCCGGCCGCCGAGGCGCGGCCCGTAGCCCCGCAGCGCTCGGTCGCCGAACGGGCCGGCCGGTCATGACCCTGTCGTACGCGAGCGGCCCGCACGGCACGCCGCTGACCGGCGAGACCATCGGCGCGGCACTGGCCGCGGCCGTCGCCCGGTGCGGAGACCGCGAGGCGCTGGTGGAGGCGGCGGGCGACCGCCGCTGGAGCTACGCCGAGTTGGACCACGCGGTGGCTGAGGTGGCCGGCGGGCTGCTCGCGTACGGCGTGGCCAAGGGGGACCGGGTCGGCATCTGGGCCCCCAGCAGCGCCGAATGGGTCATGGTGCAACTCGCCGCGGCCCGCATCGGCGCCATCCTGGTCAGCCTCAACCCGGCTTACACCAAGGGCGAGTTGGCGTACGCGCTGCGCCAGTCGGGCACCACCGTGCTGGTCGCCGCCGACGAGTACCGCGGCGTCGACTGCCGGGCCGTGGTGGCGGCCGTCCGCGCCGACTGCCCCGCACTGCGCACCGTGGTGCGGCTGGGTGACGCGTGCTGGGCGGAGCTGCGCGCGGCCGGCAGACGCCGCCCCGTGCACGAACTGGTCCGCCGCTCTGCCGAGTTGGGCTGCGACGACCCCATCAACATCCAGTACACCTCGGGCACCACCGGCTTCCCCAAGGGTGCCACCCTCTCCCACCACAGCATCCTCAACAACGCCCGGGCGACCGGCGCGCTGCTCGGCTACACCGAACGCGACCGGATCTGCATCTCGGTGCCGCTCTACCACACCTTCGGCATGGTGGTCGGGGTGCTCGCGGCCATCGCGCACGCGGCCTGCGCCGTCATCCCGGCCCCCACCTTCGACCCGGCCGCGACCCTGCGCACGGTGGAGCGGGAGCGGTGCACGGCGCTGTACGGGGTGCCGACGATGTTCATCGCCGAACTGGGGCTGCCCGACTTCGCCGCGTACGACCTGACCTCGCTGCGCACCGGCATCGTGGGCGGCTCGTCCTGCCCGGCCGAGGTGATGAAACGGATCGTCGGCGAGATGCACCTGACCGAGATCGCCATCGCCTACGGGATGACCGAAACCTCACCGATCGCCACCCAGAGCCTGCTGCCCGCGGCGGGGGAGAGCGGGGAGTTGACGCTGCGGCGGCGCACCGAGACGGTCGGCGTGGCCCATCCGCACCTGGAGCTCAAGGTCGTCGACCCGGCCAGCGGGCTGACGGTGCCCCGCGGCACGGCCGGCGAACTGTGCGTGCGCGGCTACAGCGTGATGCTCGGGTACTGGGAGCAGCCGGAGCGTACGGCCGAGGCGATCGACGCGGCGCGCTGGATGCACACCGGGGACCTGGCGGTGATGCGCGCCGACGGCTACGTGCAGATCGTCGGCCGGATCAAGGACATGATCATCCGCGGTGGCGAGAACGTGTACCCGCGCGAGGTCGAAGAACTGCTGCACACCCATCCCAAGGTCGCCGACGTACAGGTGGTGGGCGTGCCGGACGAGAAGTACGGCGAGGAGATCGCCGCCTGCGTCGTCCTCGCGGCCGGCGCGCAGCCGCTGACCGCGGACGAGGTCGCCGCGTACTGCACCGGCCGCATCGCCCGCTACAAGATCCCGCGCCTGGTGCGGACCGTGGACGCCTTCCCGCTCACCGCGAGCGGGAAGGTCCGCAAGACGGAACTGCGCGCGCAGTTGGTACGGGAGCTGCGCGAGGCCCGTGCGGTGTCCTGAATCAACCCCCTTGACACGGAACGGAGTTGACGGCCGTGGGGGAGGGGGTCCGGTGCGCGGCCCCGCCCGGGGTGGCCCTGCCCGGGCGGCCATGGATCGGATGGTCGCGGATCGGATGGTCGAGGAACGGGCGGGCCCGCCCCCGCTGGTCACGCCTGACGGGCATGGATGCGGGGCGTGGATCGGGTGGTCGCGTCTGGCGGCCACGCCTGATGGTCACGCCTGGCGGACCTGCCTGGCGGTCACACCTCGGGCGGGCCCATCCGGATCAGGTCGTCCGCCGGGTCGTTCACCGGCTGCGGAGTGCCCGTCAGGTCCATGACGAACAGCGGGAGGTAGAGCTCGTCGGCGCGCGAGCGTGCGTTGCGCGCATAGCCGGCCAGCGAGAAGAAGACGCTGACGGCGGCCTCGCTCAGGCCGTGCAGCCACAGGCACTCCACGTCCCGCACGCCGGTGGGGCGGGTCGTCGGATCGACCTGGGCGACCAGCCCGGGCCCGCGGAGGTCGACCCCGGAGGGCGCGCGGTCCTCCACCCGGCGCAGGCTGGTGAAGCCGAGCCACTTGAGGTACTGCGCGGCGGCGGTCACCACGTCCCGGCCGGTCCGGATCGTCACCGGCTGGAACGCCGGGCGCAGCACCGCCGAACTCGGGGCCGGATGTGCCCGCGCGGCGCCCGCCTGGCCGGGGCCGCCGGCCGTCGCCAGACTGCGCCCGCTCCCCTCCGGCGCCTTGGCCACCGGGAGTCGCACCACGGTGCCGCAGGGGCAGCCGAGTTCGGGCTGTGGCCAGTGGTCCTTGCGCCCGCAGGAGTGGCAGCGCATCGCCACCCAGGAGTCCTCCCACGTGCGGTAACGCAGTTGGGCCACCGGGCCGGCCAGCACCGGGAGGGTGAGCGGTGCGCCGCACGCGCAGGGGAAGGTGGGTGGCGTGAACGAGTGCTCACGGCTGCACGCCGGGCACCGCACCGGCACGCTCTTGGCCATCGTCGGCTCCAGCATGGACACAGAGATCGAGTGAAGCAGTACGTGCCCATCGTCCACGATGTGGCCGGTGTTGGGGAGACAGCCGTCTGGTTTCGGCCGCACCGGGCGACCGTCCGTGCGTGTCACGGACCGTTGTGTGGGCGCGTACGAGGCGGTGGGGTGCGTAGAAGGCAGGGATAGGCAGGGATAGGGGCGTGCGGGGATGTGGACAGGGGTGTGCGGGGTGGTGCGGCGGAATGCCCGCGCGCCGGGTGGGCGCCCCCGCCGCTGAGCCGTCGGTCGGGGCCCCGCGATCGGCCGCACTGGTCTGGACCTGGGTATTGTCCCGGGCGGAACGCGGGTCCAAGCTCACACCATGGACCTGGAGATGCGGCATCTGAGGGCGATCCGGACGATAGCCGAAGCGGGCAGCCTCACCCGGGCAGCCGCCACGCTCGGGCTCGCCCAACCGGCGTTGAGCGCCCAACTCAAACGGATCGAAAGCGCCCTGGGCGGGCGGTTGTTCGAGCGGGGCAGGTACGGCGTGCGAACCACCGCACTGGGTGAGTTCGTGCTGGACCGGGCCCGCATCCTGCTGCCCGCCGTGGGGCAGCTCCAACAGGAGGCCGTACGGCTGACCCAGGACGGCGAGCAGGCGCCTGCCTTCCGGCTGGGCGGCACCCACGGGCCGCTGCTCGGCGCGGTCGTCGACCGGCTGTCCGCCGCCCACCCGGGAGTGCAGGTGACCACCCGGATCTCCTGGTCGGACCGGGAGATCGCGGCCTCGGTCGCCGACGGGCGGCTCACCCACGCGCTCATCGGCACCTGCGGCGAGAGCACCCCGCCCGAGCCGGAGCGGCTGTCCTGGCGGCAGTTCGCCGCCGACCCCATATTTGTCATGCTCGGTGCGGAACACCCGCTCGCGCAGCGGCCGGAAGTGGACCTGGCGGACTTCGCGGACGACGCCTGGGCCGTGGTGCCGGGCGACGGCTGTTTCGGCGAGTGTTTCACCGCCGCCTGCGCCAGGGCCGGGTTCCGCCCCGGGCGGCTCTACGAGACGGACGTCGCGTCCTGCGTGTACCTCGCGCAGGTCGGACGGGCCGTCGGGCTCTGCCGCGCGACCCTGCCCACCCCGCCGGGGCTGGTGACCCGGGCGCTGACCGGTACCCCGCTGATGTGGCGGCACCTCATCGGCTGGGACCCGTACGGGCCGGCCGCGCAGTCCGCGTCCGACGTGGTGACGCACGCCCACGCCGCCCACACGGACGCCATCACCCGCAGCGAGAGCTACTCCGCCTGGCTCGCCGCGCACGGCGCGGAAGCGGCGGGTCCAGGGCCGGGCGGAGAGCCGGCGCCACCCCTGTCATGTGGGAGATCCCTGTGACCCGAGCCGAACGAGGCACCCGCCGGGCGGCGCCGCGCCGGGCCCGGGTTGGATGGTGGTGGACGCGCCCCGTGCCGGGCGCGGGCGGCCCGGCGGTGCGGGCCGGCGCCACAGGTCCATACCGCGATGCAGGGGGAAATCTGGAATCTTCTGCGGGACAGATCGCGCCACCTACGGTTTCGGCATCCCCCACCGAACCGAGGAGACTCCCCATGCCCCCAAGACACGCCACCCTTGCGTGTGCCGCGGCAGCGGCGGTCGGCGCCCTCGCCCTCAGCCTGCTGCCTGGCACCGCTTCCGCCCGGTCGGCTGACCCGGCTGCGACGGCGGCCGAGACCATGAGCGTCGCCGACACCTCCCCCGCCGTCCTTGCGGCGATGCAGCGCGACCTGGGCCTGAGCAGCCCCGGTCAGGCCAAGGAGCGGCTTGCCAACGAGGCCGAGGCCGGTGCGCTGGCCGGTCGGCTCCAGCAGTCCCTGGGCCGCGACTTCGCCGGTGCCTGGGTGAGCGGTGCCGAGTCCAGCACGCTCACCGTCGCCACCTCCGACCGCTCCGAGCTGGCCAAGATCAAGGCCACCGGCGCGAAGGCGAAGCTCGCCGCGCACACCCTCGCCGAACTGGACGGGGCCAAGGCGGCCCTGGACCGTGCCGCGGTCAAGAACGGCTCGTCCGCCGTGCCGATCTGGGCCGTCGACGTGCGCTCCAACACCGTGGTCGTGCAGGCCGTCAAGCCGGCCGCCGCGCAGAAGCTGATCGCGGCCAGCGGCGTCGCCCGCGACCTGGTCTCCGTCAAGACCATCGCCGAGAGCCCGCGCCCGCTGTACGACATCCGCGGCGGCGACGCGTACTACATGGGCAGCGGCGGCCGTTGCTCGGTCGGCTTCGCGGTCACCCGCGGCACCACGGAGGGCTTCGCGACCGCGGGTCACTGTGGCCGCGCCGGCACCACCACCAGCGGCTTCAACCAGGTCAGCCAGGGCACCTTCCAGGCGTCCACCTTCCCGGGCCGGGACACCGCCTGGGTCGCGGCCAACAGCAACTGGAAGGCCACCCCGTACGTCAAGGGCCAGGGCCAGAACGTCCAGGTCGCGGGTTCGACCCAGTCGGCCGTCGGCGCCTCGATCTGCCGCTCCGGCTCCACCACGGGTTGGCACTGCGGCACCGTCACCCGGCACAACACCAGCGTGACCTACCCCGAGGGCACGATCAGCGGCGTGACCGAGACGACGGTCTGCGCCGAGCCCGGTGACTCCGGCGGCTCCTACATCTCCGGCAGCCAGGCGCAGGGCGTCACCTCCGGTGGCTCCGGCGACTGCCGCTCCGGTGGCACCACCTTCCACCAGCCGATCAACCCGCTGATCGAGGGCTACGGCCTGACGCTGAAGACCAACGACGACGGTGGCCCCGGCCCCGGCCCGGGTGAGGGCACCTGGGCGGCCGGCACGGTCTACAACGCCGGCGACACGGTCACCTACAACGGCTCCACCTACCGCTGCCTCCAGCCGCACCAGGCCCAGCCCGGCTGGGACCCGGTGAGCGCCCCGGCGCTGTGGCAGCAGGCCTGAGCCACACTCCGGCGATCGCCTAGCTGATCGGCCCCGGCCCCCATCCGGAACCGATCGACCGGGCAACCCGGCCTCGGGGGGCCCCCCCGCCCCCCCCCCCCCCCCCCCCCCCCCCGCCTCCGTTTCACCACCCGTTTCACCACCTGTTCCACCACCGGATTTGGCTACACCGCCCCGCCTCCCCCTCACGGCCGGGCTTCGGCCCACCGCCGGGCCGCCGTCTCACCGCCCGGTCTCTCCGTCGCACCCCCGGTCTTCGTCTCGTGCACCGCCCGCGTGGCGAGGCCCGTCCCCGTCGTACGGTCCGCTCCCGTACCCACCGCTGCCCGCAGGGCCCCTGCCGTGCGGGCAGCCGTCGTACGGACCGGCGAGGCGCGTCCGGGGCGGGTGGCGTACGGGCCCACCGGGCCGCAGACGTACCGGCCAACGGGGCGCGGGTCAGTCGTCCGGGGCGAGCAGACGCAGATCGGCTGGGGTGTCGACGTCTGCGTCCGATGCGACGTCCGCGCACTCCACGCAGGTCACCTCCGCCGCGCGGGAGCGCAGGAAGTCCCGTGCGCCCCGGTCCCCGTGGGCGCTCGCGGCCACCCGTGCCCCGTGCTCCCGGGCCAGCAGCACCGGATGGCCGCGCCGCCCCGCGTACTCCGCACAGACGAGACCGGCGCCCGCCCGGTGCGCGGCGATCACCCGGGCCACCGCAGCGGCCCCCACCCCCGGCTGGTCCACGAGCAGGACCAGGACCGCGGAGGCGCCAGCGACTGACGTCCATTCAACCTGCGGGCCTGGCAGTGGCCTTGACTCTGCTTCGGGTTTCGTCTCAAACCTCCGATCGGGCCCTGACGCGGCGTCGGCCGCGGCCAGACCCGCGCGCAGGGACGAGGCGAGGCCGGTGGGCCAGTCCGGGTTGTCGACCAGGACGCAGCCCGTCAGATCGGCCCGTGCGCGCACCTGTTCCGCCGCCGCGCCGAGCACCACGTACACCGCCGGTGCGCATCCGCCCGCGCGCAGGGCGCGTACCGCACGCTCCACCAGTGGGCGCCCGCCGTGGTCGAGCAACGCCTTGGGGCGCCCACCGAGCCGGCGCCCACCACCCGCGGCGAGCACCAGCCCGAGCACCGGGCCCGCGCCCACGGCTGCGCCCGAGTCCCCGTTCCCGTCCGCGTCCGCGCCCCCGTCCGAGCCTGTGCCCGCGTCCCCGCCCGTCTCGCTGTCCGTCTCGCCGTTCCCGTCCGCGTCCGCGCCCGCCGGCCCTCGCATCGGTGCCATGCCCCCTGCCTACCGCACCGCCCGGGGTGCGGGCCGGCAGCGCGCGCCGTGCCGCCGCACCTCACCCCGGGCCGCACCCCACCACCCCGGTCCGGGCCCCCGCCCCACCGTCCGCGGTAGCTGTCGAGCCACGGGAACCGCCCGCGTACGGTGCGCGGACGCTCGGCTAAGGTCGGGGCGTGCGGTTGTGAAACGGGGAGGACGAAGGTGGCGGAGGTCTTCAAGGCACTGGGGGAGAAGGACCCGCGCCAGATCGCGGGCTACCGGCTCGCCGCCAAGCTCGGCTCGGGCGGCATGGGCAAGGTCTACCTCTCCTACACCCCGGCCGGTCGGCCGGTGGCGATCAAGGTGGTACGGCCCGATCTGAGCGAGGACCCGGAGTTCCGCAGCCGCTTCCGCCGCGAGGTGGCGGCGGCCAAGCGGGTGCACGGCCTGTACACCGCGCCGGTCATCGACGCCGAGACCGAGGGCGACACCCCCTGGCTGGCCACCGCGTACGTACCCGGCCCCTCGCTCCAGTCGGTGGGCGCCGACCACGGGCCGCTGCCCGTGCCCACCGTGCTGCTGCTCATCGCCGGGATGGCCGAGGCGCTGGCCGCGGTGCACGAGGCGGGCATCGTGCAC
>NZ_JBEHZD010000410.1:0-7287 GCF_040240285.1 Streptomyces sp. HSW2009
CCCCCCCCCCCCCCCCCCCCCCCCCCCCCCCCCCCCCCCCCCCCCCCCCCCCCCCCCCCCCCCCCCCCCCCGCCGCCGAGTCCTGCGCGCGGGCGGCGGCTGTGCCCGGCGCGTCGGGGCGGCGCGCGGGCAGTTGGAGTTGGGCCAGCGCCCGGGCGCCCGCGCCGCGCCAGGTCTCCGCCCTGGTGCACACCCAGGCCGCGGTGCCCTCACCGGTCGGCAGCGGCTGGGTCGCGAACCGCCACGCGTTGACGCTGCGCACCCCCGTCCCGCGGAGCGCCGCCAACTGACAGGCGGTACGCGCCAGCACCTGCCGCGCCGCGCCGTCCTGCACGTCGGAGCCGAAGGCGGGACCGTCAGCGCCGGCAGCGGTACCGCCGGCACCCGTACTCGCCGCACCCGTACCAGCAGCGCCGGCCACTCCCGAGGCCCCGGCCTGCTGCGGCGCCCCGTGCGTCAGCCGGGCCGGGACCAGTTCGCCGAGGTCGGTGGCGAGGTGCGGCCCCAGTTGCAGGGCCGGCCAGGACGTGCAGTCCGCGGCCTGGGCGGGGCTGTGCACCGGCGCCGTCACCCCGTCCGCCCCCCGCTCCACCGGCCGCGCATCCGACAGCGGCGCCAACAGGTCCCGCACCCCGACCGAATCCACCCAAGGCGCCGTCAGATAGCGCACATTGCCGTCGGTGCGGGAGACCACAAGCGCGGTCGCCGACGCCTGGTCGGCCGCGTCCGCCCGGCCGAGATCGAGCAGCGCACCGCCGCCCGAGCCGTCCTTCGCCTCCGCGTACCGCACCACCCGCAGCCCGTCGTAGAAGAGCACCACCGCTGCCTGGTCCACCTCGCCTGCGTACAACAGCGCGGGCGGTCCCGCGGGCGGCCCCGGCGGCGTGCCGGGCGTCGCCGAGACCTGCACCGAGCCGCCGGGCCTGGCCCACACCGCGAGCGCCCGCCGCAGCAACTCCGTGTCGCCGACCCGGTTGCCGCGGGCCGGCCAGGTGGCGAAGTCCGGCCGGCTCACCACGCGCCAGGCCCCCGGCTTCGCCCGGGTCAACCGCGCCGGGTCCAGGGCCGCGTCGGCCGCGGGGTTGCGCGCGTAGCTGGGGGCGGCGGCGCCGTTCGGGCCCCAGCCGTCGCCCGGCAGACCGAGCAGCACCCCGCACGCGGCGAGCGCCGTGGCCGCCGCCACCGCCGCCCGCACGTGCTGGCGGCGGCGCACCAGATCGGTCGGCCGGGCGCGCAGCACACACGGGTCGAAGTCCGGCGCGGCCAGCGCCGCATGCGCGGTGGTGTCGGCCGGCAGCCGCACCCCGTCGGCCTCCGCGAGCGCCGCCCGGACATCAGCGACCCCGGCCTCGTCGAGCAGCTCGCGCAGCGCTGTCTCCGCCAACCCGTCCAGGGCGCGCAGCGCGAACGCGGCCCGCCCCGGCCCGGACAGCGCGCCCAGCGACTGCTGGAGGGCGCCCGCGTCCGCCCCGCCACTGCGCGGCGCCAGCCGTAGCCCCCACACCTGGGGCAGCAGCGGCGGCAGCGTCGCCCGGCCCGGCAACTCCCAGCGCCGCCGCGGGCGCGCCGCCGCGAGCGCCGCCCGCACCACCCGCAGCCGCACCTGTGGGTACGCGTCGTCGTCCGCCGCTTCGCCGGGGCCGCGCTGCGCCGGCAACCCGGCCGCCCCGGCCGGCACCGGCTCCTCGGCTTCGGCCAGCTTGGCGCGCGGCAGGGCGCGTTGGGCCAGTGCGTGGGCGGTGCGGACGCGCCGGGTGCGGCCCAGGTCGGGCGGCAAGATGAGGTAGCCGAGCCGCACCAGGTGCGGATAGTCCTCCAGGAGCGCGACCGCGGCCGGCTCCCACTCGACGGGGCCGGGGCCTGGGTGCGGCGCGGTCGCCCGCCGCTGTGTCGCCTGCTGTTCCACGGCCCGTAGAACGAGCGAGGCATGCGATGGTCACCTGGCCCGGCGGCGGGCGGAGCGCCGGGGCGGCGGGGCCGGGGCGACCCGCGGGGCGGCCTGACCGTGGGCCGGCGGCCGGTGGGGCCCCGCGTGCGAGGCCCCACCGGCCGCCGCCGCCAGGTGCTGCTACGCCGTGCGCCAGTCGCTGAACTCCACCAGCCCGCGGGCGCCCGAACCCCCGTGCGTGGCGGTCATGAACAGGCCCGCGTCCTGCCGCCCGGCGGCCCCCGGCACCGTCACCGTGCCCACCGTCCGCCAACTCGCCCCGTCGTCCGTGGACAGCGCCCCGGTGTACGCGCCGGGGGCGTCCCGGGCCAGCCGCAGCAGCACCGGGGCCCGTACGCCGGTGATGCGGCGGTAGGTGTCCACGGTGCCGTCGCCGTTGGCGTCGTAGGAGAGCACGACGCCGTTGCCCGGTGTGGCGGCGAGGTTGAGGAAGCCTGCGGAGCCGCCCGTGTCGAGGTCGTTGCGGACGATCAGGCCCGCGCGCGCCCACGGGCCGGTGTTCTCCTGGCTCACCACCCGCACCGTGACGGTGCCGCCGACGGCCAGCGACTGCGGCCGGTAGACGGCGCCGAACTCGGCCGTCGCCTTCCACAGGTCCCGGCCGCCGCCCTCGATGGCGTACCGCTCGCCGAGCCGCCCGAACACCGCGTCGTTGCCGGTCACCGTCTGATCGCCCGAGGCCAGCGGCCCGGCCACGTACAGCCTGCCGGTCCGCACGTCGGTCACCCGGTCCGCGCCGCGCGGCCCGTAGACCGTGCTCAGCTCGTACGGCAGCGGCTTCAGCGGCTCGGTCAGCGGCGTGTCCGGTGCGCTCACCCGCCAGCGGGCCTCCGCGTGCCCGGTGGCCGGGACGCCGGGCACCGAGGTGGGGCCCTGCGGCGCGGCGTCCGGGCCGGTCAGTCGGAAGTCCACCCGGCCGGTCGGGGAGAGGCCGTTGACGTTGTGGAAGTCGACCGTGACCAGGGCGCTGCCGCCGGGTTCCAGCGTGGTCGGCTCGGCGCTGACGTCGATGGCGCCCTGGTACGGGGCCTTCGCCAGCGTGTCGAAGACCCGGGTCGCGGTGCGGTGTGCGTCGTGTGTGGGCCGCAGCGGGTACTCCTTGCGCTCCCGGGTCCACGGCTCCTCGATCGCGTACCAGTCGAACGCCTTCGGCTCCCGGCCGGTGGCCAGCGCGTCCGCCAACTCGTCCAGGTAGCTGCGCCACTGCGGCAGGTGGAAGTCGCCGATCAGGCCCTGCCAGTCGCGGTTGCCGTAGTTGGCGAGCCGGCCCGTGTCGGCGGTGGCGCGGTCGGCCCAGGTGGTGATCAACGCCCTTGCCGTGTGCTCCAGTTGGGCCTCCTCGGCCGCCCCCGACGCCATCCGTTTGGCGTCCGCGAGCCACGGGCCGAGTAGGAACGCCCGGTGGGACGCGGCCATCTCCTCGCTCAGCTCCATCAGCCGCAGCCACAGCCGGGACAGCGCGCCGAACGCCGTCCGGTCACCCCGCTCGTAGGCCGCCTTGAGCTGCGGGAGCAACTGCCAGGACCGGTTGGCCAGCACCTGCCGCCCCAGGTCGGTCAGGTCGTAGCGGTAGCTGTCGGTGGAGCGCAGCGGCGGGCGCACGCGCAGCAGGGCGGCGAAGGCGGTGTCGAACACCGACACGTCGAAGGCGGGTACCCGGGTCGCGTAGTACGTCCCCGAGCGGGCGCCGAGGTGCGGCCGGGCCGCGAAGATCGAGTCGTGCGGCCGGCCGTCCGCGCTGCTGATCCGGTACGCGCTCTCGCGGAGCGCGGCGAACGCGTCCCTGGCGTGCTCGTCGGGCGCGCCGTAGCGCAGGTCCGCGTACTCCCGGAACCAGGCGGTGCGGTCCACCGCCGCATCCCGCCAGGCCAGTTCGCTGAAGAGCTCGAAGGCGGCCGGATCGCGCTCGGCGGCCTCCGGCATGTACGCGCTGCCCACGAGCTGGCTGTTCGGCTTGTCCCGCCAGAGGGTGAAACGATCCGTCCACATGTGGGCCTTGGCGCCGATCGTGGTGCGGCCCCCGAAGTTGGGGATGGTGCCGAAGGCGTACGGGGTGCCGTCCCAGTCCCGCTCGCGGTCCTCGATCCGCTCCAGGTCCGAGAGCCCGTCCACGACCAGCAGCCGGCTCTTGTCCACGGCGGCCAGCAACTCCGGGCGCGGGTTCTGCTGCCAGCCCAAAATCACCCAGACGGCCTCGGGGCGGGCGGCGTGCAGGGCGCGCTGCACCGCCTTGGCCGCATCGGCGACCGGTACGTCACCGGCGGTGCCGCCCTCGTGCAGCAGGTCCATCTTGTAGCCGACGGCCGGCCCGAACAGCTCCTCCTGGTGCCGGTAGAAGGCCGCGGCGACCCGGTCGAAGACGGGCGTGCGCGGGTCCAGCCAGTCCGGGCGCGGCAGCCCGTTCCAGGTGCCCTGCTCGATGGTGCGCCCGCCCGGGTTGCGCTCGGCGAAGCCGGCCGGGACGGTCCCGAAGTAGCCGGGGAAGACCGGGGACATGCCCAGCTCCCGCAGCCGACGGGCGATGCGCTGCCCGAGCTCGGTCCGCCTGGCCAACAGCTCGGGGCTGAGCGGACCGCCGTACTCGCTCAGGTTCTGCAACATCCACCACGGCTGGTGCGAGGGGGCCGGCAGCCAGGTCCGCAGCTCCGCGTCCGAGTAGCCGAACTCCTGGAGCAGCCGGTGGTAGACGGCCTCCTGGCCGGTGGTCACCAGCACCTCGTTGCAGCCGTGCAGGGCCAGCAGGTCGATCATCCGCTCCCAGCGGGAGAAGTCCGCGTACGGGGCGGTGTAGCCGTCGTGCGTGTCGTTGAACGCGAAGCGGTGCGGCAGCGCGGTGGAGCGGCGCAGCGGCTCCGCGGGCGCCGGCAGCCGCCTCGGCAGCTCCACCTGGCTGCCTGACCAGGACAGATGCGCCCGGCACACGTACTTCAGGTACCAGTGCACGCCGGTCAGCAGTACCGCGGGGCTGGTGCCGGCCACCTCGATGCGGCCGGTGGAGCCGGTGACGGCGAAGCGCTCGTGGCTGCCGGCCGGGTGCCGGCCGACGCGGCCCGCCCGGCCGTCCTGCGGCCGGCCGCCGTCGAGCAGCCGCAGGTGGAACTGGTCCGCGTGGTCCGGGAGCAGCCGGGCGAGCGCCGCGCGGGCCGGCGCCGGGCTGGGCGGCGCGGCGGCCGTCCGGGCGCCGTCCCTGCTGCGCGGGGCGGCGGCGGCCCCGGTGGAGTGCGCGGTCAGCGCCGCGCCGACGCCGAGGGCGCCGGCGGTGCCGATGACGGTGCGTCTGGTCAGTTCGCTCAACGGATGCCCCCACGGTTCGTCAGGATCGGTGGACACATGCGAGGGGCACGGTAACCGCTTGCACACGCTCGGTCGAGACGCTCGGGGGCGGGTGTCGTCAGCCGCGGTCGAGATAGGCCAACACGGCCAGGACCCGACGGTTGTCGTCGTCCGACGGCGGCAGGCCGAGCTTGCCGAAGATGTTCGACGTGTGTTTCGCGACGGCCCGCTCGGTGACGAAGAGCTGGGCGGCTATCGCGGCGTTGGACCTGCCCTGCGCCATCAGCTCCATCACCTCCTTCTCGCGCGGCGTCAGGTTGCCCATCGGCTTGTCCTGCGAGCGGCGGGTCAACAACTGCGAGATGACCTGCGGGTCCATCGCCGTACCGCCGGACGCCACCCGGCGCACCGCGTCGATGAACTGGTCGGCGTCGAAGACCCGGTCCTTGAGCAGGTAGCCGATGCCACCGCTGCCGTCGGCCAGCAACTCGCGGGCGTACAACTGCTCCACGTGCTGGGACAGCACCAGCACCGGCAGGCCCGGCGTCGCACGGCGGGCCGCCAGCGCGCACTGCAACCCCTCGTCGGTGAAGGACGGCGGCAGCCGGACGTCCACCACGGCCACGTCGGGCTGCAACTCGGCCAGCGCCCGGGTCAGTTCGGGCCCGGACTCCACCGCGGCGGCGATCTCGAAGTCGTACGCCTCCAACATCCGCACCAGACCGTCCCGGAGCAGGAAGAGGTCTTCGGCCACCACAACGCGCACAGGGGACTCCAGCGGAGGAGAACGACGGCCACCGGACCTGCGCCCGGTGGCAACGGGCGCCCCGCACTCTACCGAGGAACGTCCTGGTCGTAACCAGGGTGTGGACGGGGGCGGTGGGGGCGCGCCTGGCGGCCGGCGGCGCTCGGCCCCTCCCGTGCGGCCCGCTTCCCGCGGCCGGCGGTTCGGGACTGGTGTCCGGTGTGTCGTGGGGGGGGGGGGGGGGGGGGCGGGGGGGCCGCGGCCCCCCCCCCCCCCGCCCCCGCGGGGCGGGGGGGCGGGGGGGGGCGGGGGGGGGGGGGGGGGGGGGGGGGGGGGGCCCGCGGGCGGCCCCCCCCCCCCCCCCCCCCCCCCCCCCCCCCGCGCCGGTTCTGCTGGGGGGCGTCGGTCAGACGGAGCCGTACCCGGCGAGCACCGCGGCCGGGCCGCCGGCCGGCAGCCGGTCCGCCACCGGGGCCCAGAAGTCGGCGCCGGGCTCGGCGACCACCGCCACCCGCTCGCCGTCCGCCCAACTCGCGTCGAACGCCAGCCGCCAGGAGTGCAGCGCGGTGCGCTCGCCGCGCTCCGCCGCCTGCCGGTCGAAGAGCGGATCGCCCACGATGGGGAAGCCGATCCAGGCCAGGTGCACCCGGATCTGGTGCCGGCGCCCGGTGACCGGCTCGATGGCCAGCAGGGTGTGCTGCTCGTCGGCCCAAAGGCGGCTGAAATGGGTGATCGACGGATACGTCTTGACGTGCGTGAAGACCTTCTCCTCCGGCACCCGCCAGCAGCCGCGCCCGGTCGCCGACACCTCGGCCTCGATGTCCTCGCGCTGCGCGCCGACCCGGACCCGGTTCTTACGGCCCACGCTCAGCGGCAGGTCGATCGTGCCGCTCGCCGGCAGCCCGCCGGGCCGCCCAGCGGTGGGCACCAGGGCCAGGTACGCCTTGTCCACCGTGCGCTTGTTGAACTGCCGGGTCACCTCGGACTGGATACGCTGCTCCTTGGCGAACAGCACCGCGCCCGAGGTCACCTTGTCGATCCGGTGGCACGGGATGAGGGTCTCGCCCACCTCGTCGGCCATCCGCACCAGGTCGCTCTCGTGCCGCTCGCCCATGACGGAGATCCCGGCGGGCTTGTTCACCACGAGGAACGCCGCGTCCTCCCGCACGATGGAACCCGCACGGTCCCGGATCTGGGTCCACTCGTTCATCTGCATCCATCTCAGGTCCACGACGCGGCCAGGCGCCCGCGTCCGGCCCATGCTGCCAAACGGCGCCGCGAGCGGGAAATCCGGCCGCCACCCGGGCGCGGGCCGGTCTCG
>NZ_JBEHZD010000411.1:0-7387 GCF_040240285.1 Streptomyces sp. HSW2009
CCACACCCCACCGCCCCCGCGTCCTCATCACCAACCCACCGATCCGCCGATCCGCCGATCCACCACCCAGCGGGCCCCCCCCCCCCCCCCCCCCCCCCCCCCCCCCGGGGGGCGGCCCCCCCCCCCCCCCCCCCCCCCACCGGGGAGACGGACAGGGCGCACGTCGCAACCTCCAGGGAGAACGTTCCGGGCCCTGTCAGTGCACCACTCCCCCGGCCCGGCCGCCCAGTTCAGGGCGGCCGAACCGGTGAGTGGTCAGGAGTGCCTAGGCGGCGTGCGGCTGCTGGCCGCCCTTGTCGCCCTCGTGGTGCTGGCCTTCCTTGCGGTGTCCCTGCTTCTTGTCGTGGTTCTTGTCGTGCTTGCCGTCGTGCTTGTTGTTGTCGTGGTGCTTGTTGTCGTGGTGCTTGTCGTTGTCGTGCGGCTTGCCCTGGCCGTGGTGGCCGTGGTGCTCGCCGTGCTTGCAGTGGTCACCGTGGTGCTTGCCGTGGTGGTCACCGTGGTCACCGTGGTGGTTGCAGTGGTCACCGTGGTGGCCGCCGTTGCCGTGGTGGTCACAGCACTTGCAGCAGTCGCACGGGGGCTTCGGCTTGCAGTCCTTGCCCTTGCACGGTTCGCCGCGCTTGTTCTTGATCTTGACGGTGACGCCGTCGGCGCTGTTGTCCTCCGTCACCTCGTACGGGCCGAAGACCGGGTTGTCGGGCAGTACGTATCCCTCGGGGACCGCGGTCTCCTTGAGGTAGTACTCGCCGCGGTCCAGGTCGCCGAAGGTGCACAGACCGGCGTCGTCGGTGGAGCAACCCTCACCCTCACGGGTGTCGGGGTTGTCCCCGTCCGACTGGAGGCCGCGCACGCCGTTGGTCTCGCGCCACAGCTCGAACACGGCGCCGGCCAGCGGCTTGCCGTGCTTCTCGTCGGTCTTGACCAGCTTGATCGAGCCCTTGACCGGCGGCTCGGTCTTGCGGAGGTTCTCCGCGTGGGCGCGCACGCCTTCCGAGGCGTTCTCCTCGGTCAGCACCAGCGGGCCGAAGACGTTCAGGTCCGGCAGGTCGTAACCCTCCGGAGCCGCGGTCTCCTCCCAGTAGTACGTGCCCGGACGCGTGGTCTCCTCGCACACCCCGCTGGCCGGCGTCGTGCACCGGGCCACCCGGGTGTCCGGGTCACTGCCGTCCGTCTGGAGGCCGCGCACGCCGTTGGTCTCGCGCCACAGCACGAAGTCGGCGCCCGCGAGCGGGTCGCCGGTCTTCGCGTCCGTCTTGCGAACGCTGACGTCACCGGTGACCGGGGGCACCGGGGTGCGGGTGTTGTCCGCGGTGACGCGGACGCCCTCGGCGGCGTTCTCCTCGGTCAGCACCAGCGGCCCGAAGACCGCCGGGTCGGGAAGGTCGTAGCCGTCAGGGGCGGCCGTCTCCTCCCAGTAGTACGTACCGGGGCTGGTCGTGTCGGCGCAGACGCCACTGGCCGGCGTGGTGCAGGTGGACACCAGGGTGTCCGGGTCCGCACCGACCTGCTGGAGGCCGTCCGTGCCGTTGGTCTCGCGCCAGAGCGCGAACTCGGCGCCCGCGAGCGGGTCACCGGACTCCGCGTCCGTCTTGAGGACGCTGACCTCGCCGTTGACCGGCGGAATCGGGGTCGAGCTGTTGCCAGCCTCCACCCGAACACCCTCGGCCGCGTTCTCCTCGGTCAACTCCAACGGACCGAAGACCGCCGGGTCAGGCAGCTCGTACCCGGCGGGGGCAGCCGTCTCCAGCCAGTAGTACGTCCCCGGACTGGTCGTCTCCGAACAGATGCCACTGGCCGGCGTGGTGCAAGCCGCGACACGCGTGTCGGTGTCAGCACCATCGGTCTGAAGCCCCGGAGTGCCATTCGACTCACGCCACAACAGGAACTCGGCACCCGCAAGCGGCGCACCGTTCTCCGCGTCCGTCTTCAGGACACTGACCTCACCGGTCACCGGCGGCACCGGCTCCCGCGTGTTCTCAGCCGTGACCCGAACACCCTCAGCAGCGTTCTCCTCCGTCAACACCAACGGACCGAACACATTCGGACTCGGCAGCTCATAACCCTCAGGAGCCGCCGTCTCCTCCCAGTAGTACGTACCGGGGCTGGTCGTGTCGGCGCAGACGCCACTGGCCGGCGTGGTGCAGGTGGACACCAGGGTGTCCGGGTCCGCACCAACCTGCTGAAGACCATCCGTGCCATTGGTCTCGCGCCACAGCGCGAACTCGGCACCCGCAAGCGGGTCACCGGACTCCGCGTCCGTCTTCAGGACGCTGACCTCACCGTTGACCGGCGGAATCGGAGTCGAGCTGTTGCCAGCCTCCACCCGAACACCCTCGGCCGCGTTCTCCTCCGTCAGCTCCAACGGACCGAAGACCGCCGGGTCAGGCAGCTCGTACCCGGCGGGGGCAGCCGTCTCCAGCCAGTAGTACGTCCCCGGACTGGTCGTCTCCGAACAGATGCCACTGGCCGGCGTAGTGCAAGCCGCGACACGCGTGTCGGTGTCAGCACCATCGGTCTGAAGCCCCGGAGTGCCATTCGACTCACGCCACAACAGGAACTCGGCACCCGCAAGCGGCGCACCGTTCTCCGCGTCCGTCTTCAGGACACTGACCTCACCGGTCACCGGCGGCACCGGCTCCCGCGTGTTCTCAGCCGTGACCCGAACACCCTCAGCAGCGTTCTCCTCCGTCAACACCAACGGACCGAACACATTCGGACTCGGCAGCTCATAACCCTCAGGAGCCGCCGTCTCCTCCCAGTAGTACGTACCGGGGCTGGTCGTCTCCTCGCACACGCCACTGGCCGGCGTGGTGCAGGTCGCGACGCGGGTGTCGGCGTCGGTGCCGTCGGTTTGGAGACCGGCGGTCCCGTTGGTCTCGCGCCACAGCACGAAGTCGGCGCCCGCGAGCGGGTCGCCGGACTCGGCGTCCTGCTTCAGGACACTGACGTCACCGGTCACCGGCGGCACCGGCTCCCGCGTGTTCTCAGCCGTGACCCGAACGCCCTCAGCGGCGTTGTCCTCGGTCAGCTCCAGCGGCCCGAAGACCGCGGGGTCGGGCAGCTCGTACCCGGCAGGGGCTGCCGTCTCCTCCCAGTAGTACGTACCGGGGCTGGTGGTGTCCGCACAGATGCCCGTGGCCGGCGTGGTGCAGGTGGACACCAGGGTGTCCGGGTCCGCACCAACCTGCTGGAGGCCGTCCGTGCCATTGGTCTCGCGCCACAGCGCGAACTCGGCGCCCGCAAGCGGGTCACCGGACTCCGCGTCCGTCTTGAGGACGCTGACCTCGCCGTTGACCGGCGGAATCGGGGTCGAGCTGTTGCCAGCCTCCACCCGGACGCCATCGGCCGCGTTCTCCTCGGTCAGCTCAAGCGGCCCGAAGACCGCCGGGTCAGGCAGCTCGTACCCGGCGGGGGCTGCCGTCTCCTGCCAGTAGTAGGTGCCCAGGGTGGTGGTCTCGGCACAGACGCCGCTGGCGGGCGTGGTGCACTCGGCGACGCGGGTGTCGGGGTCGGCGCCGGTGGTCTGGAGACCGTCGGTGCCGTTCGACTCGCGCCACAGGACGAACTCGGCGCCGGCGAGCGGCTCGCCGTTCTCCGCGTCCGTCTTCAGGACGCTGACCTCACCGTTGACCGGCGGGACCGGCGTCGAGGTGTTGTCCGCGGTGACGCGGACGCCCTCGGCGGCGTTCTCCTCGGTCAGCACCAGCGGCCCGAAGACCGCAGGATCGGGCAGCTCATAACCCTCGGGAGCAGCCGTCTCCTCCCAGTAGTACGTACCGGGGCTGGTGGTGTCCGCACAGATGCCCGTGGCGGGCGTGGTGCAGGTGGACACCCGGGTGTCGGGGTCGGCGCCCTCGGTCTGGAGACCGGCGGTGCCGTTCGACTCCCGCCACAGCGTGAACTCCGCGCCGGCGAGCGGGTCACCGGACTCGGCGTCCCGCTTGAGGACGCTGACCTCGCCGTTGACCGGCGGAATCGGGGTGGAGCTGTTGCCAGCCTCCACGCGGACGCCCTCTGCGGCGTTCTCCTCGGTGAGTGTCACCGGGCCGAAGACGTTCGGGTCCGGCAGCTCGTAGCCGTCGGGCGCAGCGGTCTCCTCCCAGTAGTACGTACCGAGTTCGGTGGTCTCGGCACAGACGCCACTGTCGGGCGTGGTGCACTCGGCGACCCGGGTGTCCGGGTCGGCGCCGTCGGTCTGGAGACCGGCGGTGCCGTTCGTCTCGCGCCACAGCGTGAACTCCGCACCGGCGAGCGGGTCACCGGTCTCGGCGTCCGACTTCAGGACGCTGACCTCACCGGTCGTCGGCGGCACCACGGTGCGGGCGTTCTCCGCCTCGACCCGTACGCCACCGGCGGCGTTCTCGTCGGTGAGGGTGAGCGGGCCGAAGACGTTCGGCGTCGGGAGGTCGTAGCCGGTGGGGGCCGCGGTCTCCTCCCAGTAGTACGTGCCGACCTCGGTGGTCTCGGCGCACTCGCCGCTGGCCGCGGTCGTGCACTCGGCGACCCGGGTGTCCGGGTCGTCGCCGGTGGTCTGGAGGCCGGCGACGCCGTTGGTCTCGCGCCACAGCACGAACTCGGCGCCCGCGAGCGGGTCACCCGTCGTGGCGTCCGACTTCAGGACGCTGACCTCACCGGTGACGGGCGGGACCGGGCTGCGGGTGTTCTCCGCGGTGACCCGGACGCCCTCGGCGGCGTTGTCCTCCGTCAGCTCCAGCGGCCCGAAGACCGCCGGGTCGGGAAGGTCGTACCCGTCGGGAGCGGCCGTCTCCTCCCAGTAGTACGTACCGGGGCTGGTGGTGTCCGCACAGATGCCCGTGGCGGGCGTGGTGCAGGTGGACACCCGGGTGTCCGGGTCGGCGCCGTCGGTCTGGAGACCGGCGGTGCCGTTCGTCTCGCGCCACAGCGTGAACTCCGCACCGGCGAGCGCGTCGCCCGTGCCGGCCTCGACCTTGGACACGCTGACCTCACCGGTCACCGGCGGCACCGGCGTGGAGCTGTTCGCGGCCTCCACGCGGACGCCCTCGGCGGCGTTCTCCTCGGTGAGCGTCAACGGGCCGAAGACCGCCGGATCAGGCAGCTCGTACCCGGCGGGGGCTGCCGTCTCCTGCCAGTAGTACGTGCCGAGCTCGGTGGTCTCGGCACACTCACCGCTGGCCGGCGTGGTGCACTCGGCGATCCGGGTGTCCGGGTCTGCGCCGTCCACCTGGAGGCCGTCGACCCCGTTGGACTCGCGCCACAGCACGAACTCGGCGCCCGCGAGCGGGGCGCCGGACTCCGCGTCCGTCTTCAGGACGCTGACGTCACCGGTGACCGGCGGCACCGGGGTGCGCGTGTCCTCGGCCGTGACCCGCACGCCCTCGGCCGCATTGGCCTCGGTCAGTACCAGGGGCCCGAAGACGTTCGGTGTCGGGAGGTCGTAGCCGTCCGGTGGGGCGGTCTCCTCCCAGTAGTACGTACCGGGGCTGGTGGTGTCGGCGCACACGCCCGTGGCGGACGTGGTGCAGGTGGAGACCCGGGTGTCGGGGTCGGCGCCGTCGGTCTGGAGACCGGTCGTGCCGTTCGACTCCCGCCACAGCGTGAACTCCGCACCGGCGAGCGCGTCACCGGTCGCGGCGTCCGTCTTCAGAACGCTGACCTCACCGGTGACCGGCGCCGGCCCCCCGCAGTCCGGCAGGTCGCCGTTGAACGGGTAGGCGTGGAACTCCTGGCCGCCGCCGACACCGGAGCTGGTGTGGGTCAGCGAGCCGGTGGTGAAGAACCGCCCGTTGACACCGGGCAGCGTGACCCGGGTCGTCGAGGACTGCTCGCCCACCAGGACGCTGCCCTGGAACTGGCCGCTTCCGCCGAGATCCACCGACGTGGCGTCCGGGTAGTTCCACAGCAGCCGCTCGCGGTAGGCGTTCAGCGGGTCGTCATCGGTGATGCCGCCGCTGTAGGTGTTGAGCACCCGGTTCGCGCCGAACACGTTGACCAGCACCGTGGCGTCGGCCGGCACGTTCTCGAAGGCGATGCCCTGGGCGCCGCCGCCCGAGCCCACCATGTCGAAGTCCACGTTGAAGACCTGGAGCGAGGAGGTCCCGTCACCCGTGAACAGCGTCTGGTAGCCCTGGTTGACCGCGGTGCCGGTGGGCGTCCGCGGCGAGCCGTCGACCCGCGCGTAGCACCGGCTGGCGGTGGTGAGCTGGTCGCGGAGCGCGGTGTACGGGGCGACCGCGGCGTCGTCCTGGACGGCCGTGCCGGTGAGGGTGCCGGAGACCGGCCCCGCGTGCCGTACGGTGCCGATCTCGCCCGCGACGCCACCGGTGGTGTCCAGGGTCTGGCCGGGCGCGACGGTCACGCCGCCGCCGGTGGTGAGGAAGTCCGCGTCGGTGGGCGGAGGCACGCGCGAGCCGACCCCGACGATGCCGAGGTTGTAGAGGCCGCTGCGCCCGGCGCCCTTGTTCTGGTCGAACTCGTCGAGCACGACCACGCGGCCCTCGGCCTCGGCGGCCCCTTCCCGTACCAGGAAGTCGTTGCCGACGAAGACGTTGATGCCGTTGTCCCGGCCGTGGAAGGCCTCGTTGTTGATCGGCGGATACGGATCGGGGCAGGCGCCGGGCAGACAGGGCCCGAGACCGCCCGGCAACGGCGCCGCCGCTGCTGGTGTCGTGGTGAGTCCGAACGTCAAGAGCGGCACGGCTGTGGCGACCACAGCACATGCCACGCCGGCTGTGCCGGCGCGTGTTCGGAGCGCTGTGAGGCGCTTGGAGATGGATCTCATGCCGGGCATCGTCGTTAGCGGCCGGCTGTACAACCGTCAGTGACACGGCAGCTTGCGCCGGTCACGGACGCTAACCCACCCGAACGGCCCGCCCCGGCGAGCCGCTGATGGATTCCGGCGGCCGACTGTGCTGTGGCCAGCGGGAACGGGGTGCGGTACGGGTCGGGGGGCGGGGCGGCAGCGCACCGGCCCCGGGCGGCGGCGGGCCCGAGCCCCGCCCGCGCGCCCGCTTCGGGTACGGCCGACTGGCGGCACCGCACCATCTGCGGCGGGCCGCAACCCGGGGCCGGCACGGAGGCGCGGCGGTTGCCGGGAGTACCGCGCGGGTGTAGCGGGCCGGGAGGTGGGGCGGTACGGGACGGGGCAGGTGGTGCCGATCGCAGCAGTGGTGCTGCCGGGGCGGTGCTGCCGGGGTGGCGACGGTGCCGACCAGGGTGACGGTTTCGCCAGGGTGGTGATGCCCGCCAGGGCGACGACGCCGATCGGGCCCGGCCGCCCGCGGGGGGGGGGGGCCGGGGCCCGGGGCGGGGGGGGCCCCGGGGGGGGGGCGGGCCGCACTCCAAGGTCTACAAGTTGGAGAACGGGCAGCAGACCGCCACCAGCGAAGACCTGCGCGCCTGGGCAGAA
>NZ_JBEHZD010000412.1:0-7348 GCF_040240285.1 Streptomyces sp. HSW2009
CCCCCCCCCGGCCCCTCCCCCCCCCCCCCCCCCGCCCGCCCCGGCCCCGCCCCCCCCCGCCTGCCCCGACGCCCCCGCCCCGCCCCGGGCCCCCCGCGCGGACGCGCCGCGAAGCCGTACGGGCCGCCCCCCGAGCGCCACCCCCGCCCCGTGCGGAAACGAAACCCCACCCCGTACGCCGCCCGCCCCGGGCCTCCCGCACCCCCGCGCCGACACGCCCCCGGACGCCACCGTGGCCCCATCAGCCCCACTGGCCCCACCAGCTCCCCCCACCCCGTCCGCCGCGGCGACCACCTCCGCCGGCTTACCGACCCGGCAGCCGCGGCGGCCGGGTGCGGCGGGGAACGGCCTCGGTTCGGCGCCGCAGGACGCGTACGAGGGCGCCCGAAAGGCCCGTCGCGTACAGGGCGCGGCCCCCACCAAGCCCGAGCCCGCCCCGCAACGGCCGGTGCGCGGGCGGCGGGAGCGGCCGGAGGACCCGCGGTACGGGGCCACCTGGGTGACGCCCGCCGGCGCGGACTGGCTGGCCTCGGCGAGCACCTTCCCGCGGAGCGTGCACGCACTGTGGGCGGCGCGGCCGGGGGCGCCGAGCGTGCTGCCCTGCGGGACCGCGTTCGACGTGGTGAGCGCGCCGGCGCTGTTCGGCCGGCGGATGGTCGACCGGCTCTGGTGCGACGGCCCGGGCTCGGGGCCGGTCGCGGTGCAGCGCGGGCGCGTGCTGATGTTCACCAGACCGGGCGTCGCCCAGCGGCTGCCGTCCCTGCTGAGCTGGGAGGAGTGGGGCGCCGGGGTGCCGCCGCTGCTCTACCACGGCACCGGCGACGCGGTCACCATCCCGCCGCTGCACGCCCCCGAGCCGGCCGGTTCCGCCGGCCCCTGCGACGTACCGGAGCCAGCCGATCCGCTCCTCGGCCCGATCCGCGCCCAGCGCCCCGGCACCGCTCCGCCGCCCACCGCCACCCGGCTCCCACCCGGCGCGCCCGAGCTGCCCAACCTCCCCGGGCTACCCGGTCACCTCGGGCTACCCGACCTACCCGGCCTGCCCCACAGCGCGGGCGGCCGGGCGCAGCCCGCGCACCCCGCCGCCGGGGACCCGCGCCCGGCCGGCGAGCCCCTGGTACACGAACGACCCGCCGCCCCGTACGGAGCCCGGACCACACCGGGCCCCGCCGGCATCGACCCGACGGGCCTCCACCCCGCGGCCTTCGACCCGGCGGACACCGCGCGGACCGGCCCCGCGGCGCACCCCCCGGCGCGCGACGCGCGGCCGGCCGACGGACCCGACGCCGACGGACTCCCCCAGACGGCCCTGTCGGGCCCCGCATCGCGCTGGCTGGTCGCCCCGGAGGTGCGCCACCCCTGGCTGCCCGGGCCCGACGTACTGCTGTGGGCCTGTGTCCGCGCCGCCCGTAGACAGGCCCGGGGCGCGACCGCCGGTACGCCCGTGACCAGGGCAAGCACGGCCCGTAGCGACTGATTCACCTCAGCCATGACCGATTTTCATTCCGCCGGCCCCGGGTGCTAATGTCTTCTACGTCAGCGAGCGCCGCTAGCTCAGTTGGTTAGAGCAGCTGACTCTTAATCAGCGGGTCCGGGGTTCGAGTCCCTGGCGGCGCACCTGAAGAAGGGCCTCCGTATTTCGGTACGGGGGCCCTTCGACATGCCAGCGACGTTCCTCAGGCATCTCTGGCCTCGCCGGTCCCAGGGGCTCGGTCAGCCGGCAGGCTCGTAACTGATCTTGACGGTCCAGGTCGCGCCCCGTCCCTCGGGGGCCGCCTTCGCGTCGCCCGCGCCTTCCGCGGAGGCGTCGGCGAGCGTTGCGTCCTCCACCGTGATGCGCACGCCGTCCTCGGGCGATTCGTAGCTCTCGCCCACGTCGAGCGGGGCGTCGGCGAGGGTGGGGTAGACCGACGCGCTCTCGCAGGATCTGCTGCCCGGGTGGCCGTCGATGACCTTGATGGGGCCCTCGGTGGAAGCCGTCCCGCTGCGGACCCGGTAGATCAGTACGCCCTCCGTGCAACTGCCCGCGTCGTTGCCGTACGCGCCGCGCGCCTCGATGGCCAACACGCTGTCCGGGCCGGTGCGCACCACCACCAGGCGCGGATGGGCGGGCCGGCCGGGCGCGCGGGGGACGCCGAGCGGGTCGAGGGTGTGCAGGGCGGTGCCGGGACGGTGGACGCAGACCACCTCGCGCCCGCCGATCCAGCCCAGCTTCCACTTGTGCCAGCCGAACGGTTCGGGCGCCATCCCGAACTGACTGCCCATCAGGTCCCAGTCGCCGACGTAGGTGTCCCAGTCGCCCTTGCCGTCGCTCGGGCGGTGGTAGAGGTCAGGCAGGTCGAAGACGTGGCCGGTCTCGTGGGCGAGGACGTTGTGGTCGGGCGGATGGCGTTCGAAGACGGTCACCAGTCGGCGCAATCGCGCATCGTCCGCGATCAGCGGCTGATCGAGATTGACCACCTTGGTGGCGTCCGCGTCCACGCCGGGCGCGCCCGGGTCGGCGACCAGATAGACCAGGTCGTAACGGTCGAAGTCCACTTCCGGATCGGCCGTGGCGAGCGCGTCGCGCAGATAGGCGTCGCGCCGCTCGCCGTCCCAGTCGCGCTGTATGGCGTACGAGGTGGCCGGCGCCGGCATCGTCAGCCAGTGCCGCAGCGGATGGACCCGCAGGTCCAGCCGGCCGTACGAGGCGCGGGCGAAGAAGTCGGAGGTGCCGGGGAAGTGGTCGGCGGCCAGTTCGGCCGGGGGGAAGGCCGGCCGGCTGCCGGGGAAGGCGAGGAAGACCATCAGGGCGTCGACGGTGCCGGTCGGGCGCGGATATTCCGCGTTCCAGGAGTCGAGTCCTTCGGAGTGGTGGGCGGCGGTGCGCTCCAGTGCGCACGGGCCGCCGGGGCCGGCCGCGGCGGCGGGTCCCGCGACCACGGTGGTCGCGACGACCGCGCTCAGCGAGGTCAGGACCGCCGCGGCCCGGCGCAGCGGCCCCGTCCCGTCGCGACCACGCGAACGCACCACAACGACCTCCGCGGGGGAAACGAGGAGACACCCTCCCCCACTTTGTGGCGGTTTGTTGAGGTACGTCCTGTTCCACTCGACCAGTCGAGTGACAAGGCTGCCATGCGGGTATGTAACAGAAAGTCACAGCCGGTCAATTGGAAGCTGGGATCGTGCACGGTTCGCCAAAAGCAATCAATCTCTTGCCTCGACCTCAAGGTTGCACCGTTGATCACGGCGGTGTCGCTGGAATGGCCGAAGAGCAAACCTCTATGATCGCCACATTTCCAGCGCGAATTCCCTCTCCGGGTCGCCCGCATCGGCTGCCCGACGTCCGGTATGTGACTGACCCACACCCTGTACGAGACGAGCGCCTTGCGGGAGCGAGCGGTGAGCGGATCTCTCGACGGCCAGAGCGGCGCGCGCAGCGCGACCCTGCCGACGATGACGGAACGTAACGCACCACTGAGTGAGTACCGCGCCGCCTTTCATGCCGCGCATGTGGCGATGGCAGTCGTCGACCACGAGGGGGTGGTACGTGCCGCGAACGCGGCTCTCGGAGCGCTGCTCGGCGCCGCCCCCGAGCAGTTGGCCGGCACCGCCGCCGCCGACCTGGCCGACCTGCGGGACGACCCACGCCTGTGGGGCGCGTACCGCGAGGTGCTGCGCGGGCGGCACGACCGGTTGCGCTGCACCCGGCGGCTGCGGGGGCCCGACGGCCGCTCCCGCTGGGTGGAGATCACCGTCGTCCCGCTGGGCGACGAACACCTGCTGCCCGCCGTGCCGGCGCCGGACGCGCGGGCCGAGCGGCACGCGGAGCCGCGGCCCGGGCCGCGCACGGCCGCCGCGGAGCAACTGCCCGAGCTGCGCGCGGACCGCCGCACCGGTCACCTTCCGGACCACCTGCCCGATCACCTGCCCGATCACCTGCCCGACCGCCGCACCGAGCAGCGCCCCGAACTCCGCGCCGAGCAGCGGCACGGGCAGCGCGCGGAGCGGTCGGCGGCGGCCCGTTCGGTGCTGCTGACCGTCGTGGACGTGAGCGAACAGCACGACCTCCAGGCCCGGCTGCGCCACCTCCAGATGCACGACCCGGTCACCCGGCTGCCCAACCGCAGCCTGTTCTTCGAACGGCTCGCCAGTGCGCTGGAGGCGGCCACCGGCGGTCAGGGCGGCGTGCAGGTAACGCATCCGGCGGACGGTCCAGAGCCGGTGGACGGCGCGGGCGCCCGCGGGGCCGGCGCCCCGGGACCGGCTGTGAGCAGCGGGGGCGCCGGCCTGGGTTGACCGGCGGGATGATCGGGCCGGACGCCGTGCGGTACGGGCCGGCTCGGCCGGGCGAGCCCGGTCGGACGGGCCTGGTCGGACGTGCTGTGCCGGACGGCCCCGGCCAGCCAGGCTTGGCCGGAATACACCGGGTCAGGCGCACCGGGTCACACCCTCCTGCCCGGACACACCCGGCCGGGCGCCCCGCCACCAGACGCCCCCAGCGTCAGGCACATCCGGTCAGTCACCCTTAGCCCACACGGCCCCGGCCAGGCAGACCCAGCCAGTCACGTCCCGCCAGCCAGGCTTGGCCAGGCACACCCAGTCAGGCACACCGGTCAGGCACGTCCGGTCAGCCAGACGTGGCCCACCGCGCCAGCTCCAACGCACCAGGTCAGACCTGCCTGGCCAGACACACCCGGTTAAGCCTGCCCGTAAGCCCGTCCGGTCCGAACCGCGGTCCTTACGGCGGTCAGCGCCACGGTCGTGTAGTGCACGGTCATCGACCCACCGAGCGCTTCGATGGCGGCCCCCACCTCCCGTACCACCTCGGCCTGTCGCTCCGCGCCGAGGGTGGTGAGGGCCCCGTGGGTGGGGAGTTGGTCGAGCCAGGCGGCGCGGTCGTAGTGCTGGTCCCACTCCGTGTGCCACTGTTCGGCGGGGGCGAATCCGCCGGCCTGTCGCAGGCCGTCGATCGCCTTGTCGGTCAGCGCCCGGTACGCGTCCTGGGTCGGGGTGCCCACGGCGAAGGACGAGTCGGGGGCGACGCGCCGGTAGGCGGTGGCGAAGGCGTCCGTCACCTCGGGCGGTGGCTGCATCACGTTCCACAGCACGGCCAACAGGCCGCCGGGGCGCAGCACCCGGGCCGCCTTGGCCGCGCCCGCCACCGGGTCCACCCAGTGCCATGCCTGGCCTGCGACGACCACGTCGAAGGAGGCGTCGGCCGGGTCCCACTCCTCCAGCGTGGCGATCTCGACCGGCACGCCCGACCTACGGGCCAGGGCCGCCATGCGGGCGTCGGGTTCGACGCCCGTGACGGTGCAGCCGGCTGCTTGTAGTTGGCGGGCGAGGATGCCGGTGCCACAGCCGACATCCAGCACCGTGCGGCCCGGGCCGTGGTCGATGATCCGGGCCAGTAACTCGGTGGGGTAGCTGGGCCTGGTGCGGTCGTAGCGCTCGACGTCGATCCCGAACGACTCGGCCACGGAGCGGAGTTCGTGGGGCTGCGGCTCGGGGTCGGGGGCGCGCCCCGACGGTAAGGTGGGCATGCGCCCACTATTGGTGGGCACTTGCCCACTCGTCAAGCGGCGGGTGGGCCCGATCGAGCGAGGGAGCACTGCACCGTGCCTACCGGAGTGGCTCTCCACGACGTCCGGGAGCGGCTGTTCGAGGCGGCCGAGCGCATCCTGGCCCGGGGCGGGCCGAGCGCGCTGACCAGCCGTGCCGTCACCGAGGAGGCCGGTTGCGCCAAGGGCGTGCTGCACCGGCACTTCGCCGACTTCGACGCCTTCCTCGCCGCCCTGGTGGGCGAGCGGATCGACGGGCTCGCCGGGCGCAGGGCCGAGTTGCGGCGGGTGGCCGGGGCCGGCAGCGTCACCGACAACCTGACGGGCGCGCTCACCGCGCTGTTCACCCCGGTGGCCGTGGCCATAGTGGGGTTGGTGACCTCGCGCGACGCGTTGCGCGCCCGGCTGCGGTCGACGACTCCGGTCGGCATTCCGCTGCTCACCGAGGCCACCGGGGTGATCGCCGGCTACCTCGCCGCGGAACGTGCGCTGGGGCGCATCGCTGAGGACGCCGCACTCGACGTCCTGGCTCCCACCCTGATCGGCACCGGGCACCTGCTCTTCGCCGACCGCAACGGCGCCCCGCCCGAGCCCACGGCCGTCCGGCGGGCCGGGCACGCGGTCCTCGCCGGAGCGCTGCGCGAACCAGGCGCGTAGCGAGCGCACCCACGAGCCGGCGAGAAATCGTCAGGAGTGCGCCTTTCAGCGGCAGTTGGCGGTCCCAACAGCTCGTTTGGGGGCGGGTTCAGTACACCGGCAGGGCCAGGAGTGAGCCCGCGTTGAGGACGAAGAGGCGGTTGCCCTCCCCCGCCAGTGTGCGGCTCGGGCCGCCGGTGAGCGGGTAGGTCTGGGCGGCGGTGGGGTTGGGGCCGAGCCTGGGCAGGCCGCTCACCCCGGTGTCACCGCTCTCCACCACCCAGACGCTGCCCGCCTGCACCACGGGTGGCTGCCAGGGTGGCGCGACCCCGACGACGAACGCCGCGGCGTGCGCCTCCTCCCCGTCCGGCCGCAGGAACCGCAGCGCCTCGCTGTCCAGGGCGTACAGCACCCCGCCCGTGACGGTGGGTGGGCCCCAGCCGTACGCGCCGCGCCGTACGGGCCCCAGCGGTTCGCGGCTCCACACCTCCTTGCCGTCGCTCGCCCGGAGTGCGGCCAGGGTGTGTCCGCCGACGAAGACCGTGCCGCCGTCGACCGCCGGGGCGAGCGCTGCGGCTGCCTGTCCGCGGCGCACCCACGCCTTGGCCCCGGTGCGGGTGTGCAGCGCGAGGACGTCGCCGGTGGCCGTGCACAGCACCAGCAACCCGGCGCCGAGCACGGCCGCCGGCCGGCCGCCGGTCAGGGTGAGCGGTGGGGTGCGGGTCCACCGTTCGCGGGCGTCGGCGGTGGTCAGACAGCGCACCGCGCCCTCGTCGGTGAGCACGTAGAGGTGGTCCGCGTCGGCGGCGAGCAGCGTGCTGGCCGCGGCGTCGGCGCTCCAGCGGGGCGAGCCGGTGGCGGCCACATGGGTGTGGACAGCGCCGTCCCGGTCCGCGGTGGCCACCAGGCGGTCGGCGATCGACAGGTAGCCCGCGTCGGCGTGCGCGTCGCCGACCCGCCAGCGCGCGGCGCCGTCGGTGACCTGGCGGGCCGCGACGCCACCGCCGGCCGCGGCGAAGACCACCACGTCACGGACCGGCAGCGGGCGCGGCGAGGTCGGTTCGGCCACCCCCGGCAGCGGCCCCCACAGCGGGCGGGGCGTGCCGTCCGACGGGCCCGGGGTGGCCGGCCCCCGCCCGCCCGCCCCGCCGCCGGAGCGGCGGGGGGGC
>NZ_JBEHZD010000413.1:0-7346 GCF_040240285.1 Streptomyces sp. HSW2009
CCCCCCCCCCCCCCCCCCCCCCCCCCCCTCTTTTTTACCCCCCCCCCCCCCCCCCCCCCCATCGGCGGCCGTCTCGTGGGCTCGGAGATGTGTAAAACACACAGCCGCCGGCGCGTGGCGGGGCTGACCGTCCTGGCCTGCCTCGTCGTGGGCGCGGGCACCGCGGCCAGCACGGCGCTGCTGCCGGCCACCAGCAGCCCGACCGCGCCGGCCACCAGCCCGCCGTCCCCCGTACCGGCCCCCTCACCCACCGCCTCGCTCCCGTCCACCTCGCCGCCCGCGACCCACGACGTCCCGCACCGGCCGACCCAGGGGGGGACGGAGGGGGTACGGGGCGGCGAGCCCGCGACCGAGCCGCCCGGGCAGGGCGCAGGCGGCGCCACCGAGGCGGGCGGCCCGGCGCACACCACCGACGCGGCCGGGGCGAGGGACCCCGCGGGGACCGCGACCGAGACGTACGCGGCGGCCGGCCGCGCCACCGACGCCCCGAGCTGAGCCGCCTCGCGCCTTCGCTGGCACACCCTCCGCTCCCCCACTCCCACCCCTGCCCGTACGCCAGCCGCGCGCCGGCCCCCGCACCCCACACGTCCGTACGTTCCCGTGGCCCGCCCGACCGGGCCGCGGGGCGGTTCCGCACGCCTTCGCCCAGCCTTGAGAGCGACCCATGACCGTCTTCCCCGCCCTCCCGACCACCGCCACACCGGCCGCCCCGCCCTCCGCTTCGGCTCCGCATGGTGGGGAACCGTGTGACACGCGGGTGCCAGGGCCCACCCTGCGTGGGCGGCCGGCCCGGTGCGCCGGGTTACGGCACCGGATCAGCGCGTCCGACCGCGAGGTGCTGTGGCTCTACCTGCTCACCCGGGTGGCCGTGTGGATGACGGCGTACGGCGCCGGGTGGCTGTTCCCCGCCGACTCCCGCGCACACACCGCGGCCTCCGCGCTCGCCCCCTTCCAGCGCTGGGACTGGGGCCACTTCCTGCACGTGGCGCGGGACGGCTACTTCCCCGGATCGGCCGGGCCCACGACGGACGGGTGGGACAACCGGGAGGCGTTCTTCCCCGGCTTCCCGCTGCTGCTGCGCGCCGTGCACGGGGTGGGGCCGAGTTGGGCCGCGGCCGGGTTGCTGATCTCCCTGGTCGCCGGCGCCGTCGCGGTGCTCGCCCTGGCGCGGGTCGCCGAGTCGTACCTGCCGCACCCGGACGCGGGCCGCCGTGCGGTGCTGTTCCTGCTGCTCTCGCCGTGTGCGGTCTTCCTGGCCGTCGGCTACAGCGAAGCGCTGTTCCTGGCGTTCGCGCTGCCCGCCTGGCTGGCCGCCCGCCGTGGCCGCTGGCCCCTGGCCGCCGCGTTGGCCGCGCTGGCCACCACCGTACGGATCAGCGGGCTGTTCCTCGCCGCCGCCATCGCCGTGCAGTTCGTCCTGGTCGCCCGGGCCCGCGGCGGGTGGCGCCCGCTGCCGTGGCTGGCGCTGCCGGCGCTGCCCGCCGCGCTCTATGCCTGGTACCTGTACGCGCACACAGGTGACTGGATGGCGTGGCAGCACGCCCAGGAGCGCGGCTGGTACCGCACCTTCCACCCACCCTGGGAAGCCTGGGGCAACACCTGGCACGCCGCGTTCTCCGGAGCACACCCCACCGGTTACGCCTTCATGTTCCGGGCCGAACTGGTCGCCATGGTGGTCGGCGTGGCACTGTTCGGCTGGCTGCTGGCGCGCCGCCACTGGCCCGAGGCCAGCTATCTGGCGCTCAACCTGTGGGCCCTCGGCACCTCGTACTGGTACATGTCCCTCCCCCGCGCCACCCTGCTGTGGTGGCCGCTGTGGGTCACCCTGGCCGCCTGGAGCCTGCGCAGCCGCCGCTTCACCACCGCCTACCTGTGCCTCGTCGGCCCCCTCAGCACCGTCTTCGCCCTCACGTTCCTCACCGGGCGGTGGGCTGGGTAGGGCGTCATCTGGTGGTGGGTCGGGGTGTCTCGGCTGGTGGTGGGCTGGGGTGTCTCGGCTGGTGGTGGGTCGGGGAGGCCAGGCCCCGTGGGGGTGGTGGGTGTGTACGCGTGGGGCGGGGCCCGGTTGGTTCGTGGGTGTGCCGGGGAAAATCCCGGGCCTGGCCGACCGGGGTGCGCAAGACTGCCCGCATGAGCACCGCAGCCGTCCCGACAGCACAGGAACAGGCCCTTCGTCATGTGACGGGGTTGGCCTCCGGCCCGCCGGTTGACCCGACGCTGCGGGTGACCTTGAACTTCCACCCGGACCGGTTGCAGGGCGGTCGGCCCGTCCTGGCGGCCATGGCCGAGCAGGGTGTGTACTCCTCGCAGTTCGTCACCGGCACCAGCAACGGCGGGTTGACCGCTCACCCCGGTGGCGACCGGTGGCGCTGGGAGAGCCGGATCTTCGCCGGCGCGTACGACCGGGCGCCGGCGGCGGAGCGGCCCGTCTACGGAGCGCTTGACTTCCGCCGCAAGCCGGTCGGCGGGGCCCCGCGGTTCGGCTCCGCGTACTTGCGGCTGACGGCCGACACCCTGGCGCGGACCACGTTCTGCTACCCGGACAGCCACCTCGAACCCGCCGACTTCGGCACCGCGTCCCTGATGGGCCTGGTCGAACTCGCGCTCGCCGACGACCAGGACGCGCTGGACGACTACGTCGAGGCGCACGTGCACGGGCCGGTACGGCCGCGGGAGCACGCGGAGGCGCTGGTGCTCGACCCCTCGTACCGGGACACCGACGTGGAGGCCGCGGCCCGACTCCTTGGCTGCCCCGTCGAATGGCACACGGGCCTGCGCCTGACGGTGGAGGAACTGCGCCGGCACCCCGACTACCGCGGCCCGGAGTTCGTCACCCTGGGCAGCCGGATCGCCGTCGACGGCGTCCTCACCCCGCGCATCATCGGGGACGCCGCCCGCACCGACCGGCATGACCCGCAGGCGGTCAAGAGGGTGTGGCACTACCTGGCCCGGTTCGGGACGCCGGTGGTGGGTCAACCGACCCGGTAGCGGCCTCCGGCGGGTCGTCCCCGATGACGCCCACGTGCCGTAGGACCAGCGCGGACAGCAGCGCGAGCAGCAGGCTGGCCACCGCGGCGACCAGCATGGCGAGGTTCAACCCGGCGGTCGCGGCCTCCTTCGCCTGGTCGAGCCAGCCGGCCGGGAAGTGCCGCGCCGACGCGGACGCCCCGGCCAGGCTCTCGCGCGCCGCATCGGCCGCCCCGCTCGGCGTCCCGGCCGGGATCGCGTCCGCGACGCGGTCCCGGTAGACGGCGGTGGCCAGGCTGCCCAGGGTCGCCACGCCCAGCGCGAGGCCCAGTTCCTGGACGGTCTCCGACATCGCCGACGCCGCGCCCGCCTGCTCCGCCGGCGCGGCCCCCACCACCAGGTCGGTGCCGAGCGAGGCGATCGCCCCGAGCCCCAGGTAGACCAGGGCGAAGCCGACCACGACCGGGGCCGTCCCGTCGGCGGTGTCGACCCCGGCGAGCAGCACGTACCCGACCGTGGCCAGCGCCAGGGCGAGCGCCACCACGACACCGGGCGGCACCCGCCGGGCGACCAGCGGCGCTCCGATCGCGGCCAGGAACATCATCAGCGCCGGCGGCCCCATCCACAGTCCTGCGGCCACGGGCGAGAGCCCCACCACGAACTGGAGCTGCTGGGTGATCAGCAACATCGCGCCGCCGACACCGACCAACCCGACCAGCAGCACCCCCAGGGCGGCGCTGAACGTCCGGTTCGCGAACAGCCGTACGTCAAGGAGCGGGCTGGCCAGCCGGCGCTGCCGGCGGACGAACAGCGTCGCGCACAGCGACCCCACGGCGACGGCGAGCAGGGTGGGGGCACCGGGCCCGTCCGCCGCGGCCCGCTTGACCGCGTACACCAGCGGCAGGATCGCGCCCAGCGACAGCAGCACGCTGTACGGGTCAAGGGGACCACCGTGCGGGGCCCGGTACTCGGGGACCAGCAGGGGCGCGGCCACCAGGAGGACGAGGGCGACGGGTACCGCGAGAAGAAACGCTGAGCCCCACCAGAAGTGGTCCAGGAGCACGCCGCCGATCACCGGCCCGAGCGCCATGCCGAGCGCGAAGCTGGTCGCCCACAGCCCGATGGCCAGCGAACGTTGGCGTTGGACGGTGAACATGTTGCTGATCAGGGCCAGGGTGGAGGGCATCAGCGTGGCGCCGGCGACACCCAGCGCGGCGCGGGCGGCGATCAGCATGCCGGCGCTGTCGGCGTACGCGGCCACCACCGAGACGACCGCGAAGGCGGCGGCCCCGATCAGCAACAGCCTGCGGCGGCCCACCCGGTCCCCCAGTGTGCCCATGGTGATGAGGAAGCCGGCGATGAGGAAGCCGTACGCATCCATGATCCACAGCTCTTCGGTGCCGCTGGGATGCAGGTCTTCGGCGAGCGAGGGGAGAGCGAGGTAGAGCACGGTGACGTCGAGGCCGAGCAGCACGGTGGGCAGCGAGAGGACGGCGAGCCCAGCCCACTCCCGGGGGCCGGCGACCTTCCGGGGACCGGCGGCGCGGGCCGGCGGCGCCTTGGGGGCCGCATGGTCAACTTGCCTGGATGGGAAACTAGTTGATGGTGAATGCGGGTTGGCTGACGGGGGCGGCGAGGCGACTGGTCGGGGCGGCGGGGACGCCGACGCGGACTGCCCGGGTTGCACGGGCTGTGCGGGCGAGGTGGGTGCTGCCCCGGGTTGCGCGGGCGGGGCGGGTACTGCCCAAGGCTGCCCGGGCCGTACGGGCGGGGTGGCGCTGTCCCGTGATGGGTGCATGGTGGTGCTTCCCTGCGTTGCGGTTCGGAGAGCGGGTGGGAGTTCACTGTGCGAACCGGTCCGCACGCATTCCTGACGGTCGGCTGACGTTAGGCTCATGCCCATGCGCTACGGGGTACTCGGACCGCTGACCGTCTGGGACGCCGCGGGGCAGCCGGTGAAGGTGCCCGGCGTGAAGGTCCGCGCGCTGCTGGCGAACCTGCTCGTCCACGGCGGCGGGCCGGTGTCGGCGGATCGCCTCATCGACGACCTGTGGGCCGACCGGCCACCGGCCGGGGCGGCCAACACGCTGCACACCAAGGTCTCCCAACTCCGCCGGGCCCTGGGTCGGGAGCAGGTGGTACGGGAGCCCGCGGGCTACCGTCTGCTCCTGCCGGACGGCGCCACCGGAGCAGCCGGAGCCGTCGACGCGATGCGCTTCCAGGAGCTGGCCACCCTGGCCCGCACCCGGCAGCAGCCGGCGGACAGTGCCGCCCTGTTCGCCGAGGCGCTGGCCCTGTGGCGGGGCCCGGCCTACGCCGATGTCGCCGGTGCGCTGTTCACCCGCGGCGAGATCACCCGGCTGGAAGAGCTGCGGCTGACCGTACTCGAAGAGCAGGCCGAGGTACGTCTTTCACTGGGCGAACACGCAGTGCTGGCAGATGAGTTGGGGCCCACGGTGGCGCGTCACCCACTCCGTGAGCGGCTGCGCGCAGCCCATATGCACGCGCTCTACCGCTCCGGCCGCCAGCCCGACGCGCTGCGCGGCTTCCACGAACTGCGCCGACACCTGGCGGACGAGCTGGGGGTGTCGCCAGGACCGGCCGTACGCACGCTCCACGAGGCGATCCTGCGCCAGGACGCGCACCTGGCGCCGCCGACGGTGACCGAACCATCCGGCCGGTCCGACGCCTCCGCCCCCTCCCACCCATCCGCCCCCGCCCACCCGTCCGACCTCTCCCATCCGTCCACCTCGTCGGACTCTCCGGACCCAACCGGTCCGCCGAAACCATCCGTCCCGCCCGCACCCTCCCGCCGTACCAACCTGCCCGCGCCGCTGACCCCGCTGGTCGGCCGGCACGCCGCGGTCGCCGAGGTGCGGGCGCGGTTGACCGCAGTGCCGGCCGGCGCCCGGCTGGTCACCCTGGTCGGCCGCGGCGGGGTCGGCAAGCCGCGGCGGGCGATCGCCGCCGCGCACGCCCTGGCCGAGCAGTTCGCCGACGGGGTGTGGTGGGTCGAGCTGGCGGGGCTCGGCGCCGGCTCCACCCCGGACGACCTGGCCGAACGGGTCATCACGACACTCGGCCTGTGCGACACCGCCGCCACCGAGCCCGACCTGAACGACCTGGTGGGTTGGCTCGGGCGGGCGGTGGCCGACAAGCACCTGCTGGTGCTGCTTGACAACTGCGAGCACCTGGTGGACCCGGTCGCCGTGCTCGCCGGCGCGCTGCTGGCCGCCGCGCCCCGTGCCCAGGCGCTGGTCACCAGCCAGGTGGCGGTGGGCATCCCGGGCGAGGTGCTGCACCCGGTGCCGCCGCTGGCGCTGCCGCAGGACGGCGCGCACTCCGATCCGGACCTGGTGGCCCGGTCGGGCGCGGTCGAGTTGTTCGTGGCACGGGCCGCTGCGGCGGTGCCAGGATTCGTACTCGACGCGGCGAACGCGCGGGCGATCGCCACCATCTGCCGCAGGCTCGACGGCATCCCGCTGGCGCTGGAACTCGTGGCCCCCCGGCTGCGCACGCTGCCCCCGGACACCCTGGCCGACCAACTGTGCGGCAGGTTCGCCACACCCGCGGTACGGGGTGGCCGGTTCGCCCCGCCCGAGGTGCGGGCGCGCGGGTTGCCCGCCCGCCAGCAGACGCTGCGCGCGATGCTGGACTGGAGCTGGCAGCTCCTCCCGCCGGCCGAACGGGCCGTGCTGCGCCGGCTCGCGGTGCATGCCGACGGCTGCACCCTGGCCTCGGCCCAGGCGGTCTGTGCCGACGCCGAACTGCCGGCCGGGCAGGTGCCCGAACTCCTGGCCCACCTGGTCGACCGCTCGCTGGTGACGTGCGTCGCCGGCCGGTTCCGGCTCCTCGAATCGGTGGCCGCGTACGGCGTCGAACGGCTCGCGGAGGCGGGCGAGACGGCGGCCGTACGAACCCGGTTCGTACGCTGCTACGTCGAGCTCGCCGCAGCCGACGACGCCCGGCTCCGTGGCCCGTACCAGCGGCGCTGCCTCGATTCGCTGGACGCGGAGACGGTCAATCTGCGGCGCGCACTGGAACTGGCGGTCGCGGGGCACACCCCAGGGGACGCCGTTCGCCTGGTGAACTCACTGGCCTGGTACTGGTTCCTGCGCGGCCGGCTCACCGAGGCGCGCAGGGCGCTCAGGTCCGCGCTGGCCGCCGCCGGCGACGCCTCGTCGGCCGGGTCGCGGACGGCCCGCGCCTGGCTGGCAGGAGTGGAGCTGCGCACCGCGCCGGCCGGCGCACCCGGCCAGCCGGTGGGTGAGGACCCGACGCTCGGGCTCGAAGACCCGGTGCTGCGGGCCCGGTTGCAGTGGTTCGTCGGCAGCGCCCTGGCCCGCCCCCGCCCGCCGCGCGCGGGGCGGGGGCGGGGG
>NZ_JBEHZD010000414.1:0-7323 GCF_040240285.1 Streptomyces sp. HSW2009
TCCACCGGCGGCGCCGACAACGACACCCGAATCGTGTCGCCGATCCCCTCCGCCAACAACGCACCGAACGCCACCGCAGACTTGATCGTCCCCTGAAAAGCAGGACCCGCCTCCGTCACACCCAAATGCAACGGATAGTCACACTGCGCAGCCAACTGCCGGTACGCATTCACCATCACCACCGGATCGTTGTGCTTCACCGAGATCTTGATGTCCCGGAAACCATGCTCCTCAAAAAGCGAGCACTCCCACAACGCCGACTCCACCAACGCCTCAGGCGTCGCCTTCCCGTACTTCGCCAACAACCGCTTGTCCAACGACCCCGCGTTGACCCCGATACGAATCGGCACCCCCGCATCGGAAGCCGCCTTCGCGATCTCCTTCACCTTGTCGTCGAACTGCCGGATGTTCCCCGGATTCACCCGCACCGCAGCACACCCGGCATCAATCGCCGCGAACACGTACTTCGGCTGGAAGTGAATATCCGCAATCACCGGAATCTGCGACTTCTTCGCAATCGCCGACAAGGCCTCCGCATCATCCTGCGAAGGACACGCCACCCGCACGATCTGACAACCCGACGCCGTGAGCTGCGCAATCTGCTGCAACGTCGCATTCACATCAGCAGTCAACGTCGTCGTCATCGACTGCACCGACACCGGAGCGTCACCACCGACGGGCACCGAGCCCACCTGAATCTGACGACTGACCCTACGGTCAGCAAGCTTGGTCGGAACGGACGGCATTCCAAGCGAAATCGCTGTCATCTGGCGAGCAACCCCAAGGTGTGTAACGAGGTCCCGAGATCGGCGGGCTCCAGTCTTCGAGATTACGGCACCTGGAGCGGCCCCGGCGCACCCAGCCTCTAACCTCACACGATCGGCGATAGCCGGGCGAGGACGCCTCGCCCGATCTTCGCTCGTTCGTGGCCGCGTCGTCGACCAGCCGCAAGACGCACTCGCTAGCTCCCCTACGCCACATCCGTCGGCTATCGGGGCCGGAACCGGATATCTTGCGGCCAACCCCGCCCGGGCGGCAAACCGCAGCCCGATCGAGCCTGCACACGGGGCGAGTCGCGGACGGCGGCGGCGGAGGCGCCTCGTACCCGGCCCCGTATCGGCTCCGCCCAGCAGCGCCGCAGACACCACAGGGCACCGGACGCGGTCGGGAGGCGGGCCCACGCGGTCAGCGTACGGCTGACTACAGCGCGTACGGGCAGGTCCACCGCCCCGTGCTCCGTGCTCCGTGCTCCGTGCTCCGTGCTCCGTGCTCCGAGGAGGATCGTTGGGCAGCCCCTATCGCCTTCCCCCTGTGCCGCTCCGTGCAGGGCCACACAGCACGCTCCTGAGGCGTAGTACCGGACGGCGAGGGAGGGGGAGGGGGCCGCGGCTCAGCGACCGAGGGAAAGGGGCAGAGGGACAGGGCAGCAGAGCGCAGCCGGGCCGGAGCGGAGAAACGGCGCGCGTGTAAGGCCCAAGACGTGCGGCCCCGCACCCTGCCGGCCCCCGGGAGGGGCAACAGGCACGAGGCCGTTCCGGCACTGTACGGCCACAGGCCACAGCGGGCAGGGGCGCGGTGCACAGCGGTGTGGCGAGAACTCAGAACGCCCCGGTGCGGCACGGTGCGGTGGTACGGGGCCGGCCCGCCCCACCGTTCGTGCCACCCGGGGCGCGCGGCTAGGTGATCCGTACCGGGTTCACCACGTCGGCGATGAGCACCAGCAGCGTGAAGCAGATGAAGATCCCCGCGACGACGTACGCGACCGGCATGAGCTTGGCGACGTCGAAGGGGCCGGGGTCGGGCCGGCGGAAGACGCGCGCCGTCTTGCGGCGCAGGGACTCCCACAGGGCGCCGGCGATGTGCCCGCCGTCCAGCGGCAGCAGGGGCAGCATGTTGAACAGGAACAGCGAGAGGTTGAACCCGGCCACCAGGAAGAGCATCGTGGCGATCTGCTGCTCCGGCGGGATGTCGAGGTTGAAGACCTCGCCGCCGACCCGCGCCGCCCCCACCACGCCCATCGGGGAGTCGGGCTCGCGCTCGGCGTCGCCGAACGCCGCGTTCCACAGGTCCGGGATCTTGGACGGGAGCGCGATCAGCGACTCGACGCCGGACTCCACCATGTCGCCCATGCGGTCGACGGACTCGCCGAAGGACTGCTGCACGACACCGGTCGCGGGCGCGAAGCCCAGGAACCCAGCGGTGACGTACTCGCCCTTCACGTAGCCGCCGTCGCCGTCCGACTTGGCGACCTTGTTCTTGATGAGGTTGGCGGTCAGCGTCTTGTGCGCACCGTCCCGCTCCACGGTGATCGTCGCCGGCCCCGTGGTGTCGCGGATGTCACGCTGGAGGGTCTGCCAGTCCGGCGTCGGCTGACCGTTGAACGCCACGATCTTGTCACCGGGCTTGAGGCCCGCCGCCTTCGCCGGCGAGTCCTTGGCGTCCTTCGTGCAGGTGTCGGTGTTGGCCGAGGCCGGAATCACACACTCGGAGACGGAGCCGACGGTGGTGGTCTGCGTGTTGATGCCGAAGGTCATCATGACCCCGATGAAGATCACCACCGCGAGCACCAGGTTCATGAACGGCCCGGCGAACATGACGATCACGCGTTTCCACGGCTTGCGCGTGTAGAACAGCCGCTCCTCGTCGCCCGGCTTGAGTTCCTCGTACGCGGCCGACCTGGCGTCCTCGACCATGCCGCGCCAGGGCGACGTGGAGCGCGCCGTGACCCGCCCGTCGTCGCCCGGGGGGAACATGCCGATCATCCGGATGTAGCCGCCGAGCGGGACGGCCTTGACGCCGTACTCGGTCTCGCCCTTCTTGCGGGAGAAGATCGTCGGCCCGAAGCCGACCATGTACTCCGGCACCCGGATGCCGAACAGCTTGGCCGTCGACAGGTGGCCGAGTTCATGCCAGGCGATGGAGAAGAGCAGACCGACGACGAAGACGATTATTCCGAGGATCGTCATCCAGGTCGTCATGCGCGTACCTCCGATGTTGCCTTCGCCGCCCGTGCGGCCAGTTCCCGCGCGCGGGCGCGCGCCCAGGTCTCCGCTTCCAGGACGTCTGCCACCGAGAGCGAGGTTCCATCATGGCCCTTTTTCACGGTGCCTGAGGCCAGTCCCTCGGTGACCACGGCGGCCACCGTGTCCACGATGCCGGTGAAGGGCAGTTGTTCGGCCAAGAACGCGTCCACGCACTCCTCGTTGGCGGCGTTGAAGACGGCGGGCGCGGTGCCGCCCAGATCACCGACGTGTCGGGCCAGCGAGACGGCGGGGAAGGCCTCCGTGTCGAGCGGGAAGAACTCCCACGACGACGCCTTCGTCCAGTCGCAGCCGGGCGCCGCGTCCGGCACCCGGTTCGGCCAGCCCAGTCCGAGCGCGATCGGCATGCGCATGTCGGGCGGGCTGACCTGCGCGAGCGTGGAGCCGTCCGTGAACTCGACCATGGAGTGCACGTACGACTGCGGGTGGACGACGACCTCGATCCGGTCGAAGGGGATGTCGAAGAGCAGGTGCGCCTCGATGACCTCAAGGCCCTTGTTGACCAAAGTGGCCGAATTGATGGTGACGACGGGGCCCATGTCCCAGGTGGGGTGGGCGAGCGCCTGGCGCGGCGTCACGGAGCTCAGCTCGGACCTGCTCCGTCCGCGGAACGGGCCGCCGCTGGCCGTGACGATCAGCTTGCGCACCTCGGCCCGGGTGCCGCCCATCAGCGCCTGGAAGAGCGCCGAGTGCTCGGAGTCGACGGGAACGATCTGCCCCGGCTTGGCCACAGCCTTGACCAACGGGCCGCCGACGATCAACGACTCCTTGTTCGCGAGGATCAGTACGCGGCCGGCCTCCAGGGCTGCCAGCGTCGGCGCCAGGCCGATGGAGCCCGTGATGCCGTTCAGCACCGAGTGGCACGGCGTACCCGCCAGCTCCGTGGCCGCGCCGGGGCCCGCAAGGATCTCCGGCAGCGGCTCGGCCCCGTACCGCTCCGACAGCGCGGCACGGAGCGCGGGCACCACGTCCTCCCGGGCCACGGCAACCGTGCCCACCCGCAACTGGTGCGCCTGCTCCGCCAGCAACTCCACCCGGCCGCCCGCGGCGGACAGCCCCGTGACGCGGAAGCGGTCGGGGTTGCGCAGCACGACGTCGATGGCCTGGGTCCCGATCGAACCCGTCGAACCGAGGATCACGAGAGAACGCGGAGCGTCCGGATCTGCTGAGGCACCGGCGGCAGCGACGAAGGGCTGATGCGGCGTGGCAAGGGAGTCCGTCATTCCCCCATTGTGGCTGCTCGACACGACCAATTGGGCGCCGCACCCCTAGTAGGACTCTGCCATGGCAGCAGACCGGAAACACCGGGGGCTTACGGGCGCCCCGTGGGCCGCTCCGGCGCGGCACCGCGGACCGCTCACAGGGCCGCGTATGGGGTGGGCGGGACTGGGCAGCGGGGTGAGGTCGTTGGGGCAGCTCTGGCTTGGCCGTACGGGCCGGCGCCAGCGGGGCCGTGAGGGCGGGGCTGGACGGGGCGAGGCTGCTGAGGGGGCGCCTGCGGGCTACACGGAGGGAACATGACGCGGGAGGGAGGCTACGCCGGCCCCGTGCCCCGTGCCCCGTGCCCCGTGCCCCGTGCCCCGTGCCCCGTGCCCCCGGCAAGGATCGACGCCCCGCGCCAGCAAAGGCGAACCCGTACTCCGCACCTCGCGCGCGGGGCTGCGCCGCCCGCTCCGTGCTCCGTGCTCCGTGCTCCGTGCTCCGTGCTCCGTGCTCCGTGCTCCGTGCTCCGTGCTCCGTGCTCCGTGCTCCCGGGGATGATCCGCTGTCTGGGACTCCGTACGTCTCGCGTGTGTACGGGGCGGGGCGCGGGTGTCGGGGGCCGAGAGGTGCCCACCGGGTGGGGTCTGAAGCTGGGCCGAGGAGACGGCACAGCGCTGTGGCACGGGCCGCGGGCTCGACTGCTTGGGGTTCCTGGGGTTGTGGCGGGCGATGGCTCAGTACGGGCCGTGCTGGGCCGGAGCCGGTCGTGCGGTCAGTGACTGCGCGCACCGGGCGGTACGAACCTCATGGCGGGCGTTGTGGGCGGCGCCGGCGGACGGAGCGGGTGAGCGTGGGCGGCTCCGGCCGGCGCGGGCGGCCAGAGAGCACGCCGGACGGGGCCCCGTGGCACCGTGTCGGCTCTGCTCCGGCTCTGTCTTCTGTGTCGTCCGCCCCGTCCGGGGCTACGGGGCAGGTGCCCCGTAGCCGTTACAGGTCGATGCCGGTGAAGACCAGAACGCGCTCGTAGGTGTAGTCGTCCATGGCGTAGCGCACCCCTTCGCGCCCGACGCCGGACTGCTTGGCGCCGCCATAGGGCATCTGGTCGGCGCGGTAGGACGGTACGTCGCCGATGATCACGCCACCGACCTCCAGGGCACGGTGCGCGCGGAACGCGGCGCGGGTGTCGTGGGTGAAGACGCCGGCCTGGAGGCCGTACTTGGAGTTGTTCACGGCCGCGAAGGCGGCTTCCTCGCCCTCGACCCGCTGGAGGGTGAGCACGGGGCCGAACACCTCCTCGTGGGCGAGGGTCGCGCCGGCCGGGACGTCAGCAAGGACGGTAGGCGCGTAGGAGGCTCCGTCGCGCTTGCCGCCGGCCAGCAGGGTCGCCCCGCCCCGTACGGCTTCCTCGACCCACGATTCGACGCGCTTGGCCGCGTCCTCGTTGACCAACGGTCCGACTTCGGTGGCGGCGTCCGAGGGATCACCGGTGACCTGTGCTTCGACGGCCGCCACGATCCTGGGCACCAGGCGCTCGTACACCGACGCGTCGGCGATCACCCGCTGGACGGAGATGCAGGACTGGCCGCCCTGGTAGTTGGAGAACGTCGCGATGCGGGTCGCCGCCCAGTCGAGGTCCGCATCGGAGGAGAAGTCGGGGAGCACTACGGCCGCCCCGTTGCCGCCGAGTTCCAGCGTGCAGTGCTTGCGGGGCACCGAGTCCATGATGGCGTAGCCGACCTTGTCGGAGCCGGTGAAGGAGATGACCGGAAGCCGTTCGTCCTGCACGAGCGCGGGCATGCGGTCGTTCGGCACCGGGAGCACCGACCAGGCGCCCGCCGGGAGGTCGGTCTCGGCCAGCAACTCGCCAAGGATCAACCCCGAAAGCGGAGTGGCGGGCGCCGGCTTCAGGATGATCGGCGCGCCGACAGCGATGGCTGGGGCGATCTTGTGCGCACAGAGGTTGAGCGGGAAGTTGAACGGGGCGATGCCGAGCACCGTGCCCCGCGGGAATCGGCGCGTGCGCGCCAGCCGCCCGGCCCCGCCGGCGTCGGTGTCCAGGCGCTGGGCCTCTCCGCCGTTGAACCGCCGGGCCTCCTCCGCCGCGAAACGGAACACGGAGATCGCACGGCCGACCTCGCCACGGGCCCACTTGATGGGCTTGCCGTTCTCCGCCGAGATCAGTTGGGCGATCTCCTCCGTGCGCTCCGCGAGGCGCTTCGTCACGTGGTCCAGCGCTGCCGCCCGCACGTGCGCCGGGGTGGCGGCGAACTCGGCCTGCACCGCCACGGAAGCGGCCACGGCCTCCTCGATCTGGGCATCGGTGGGAACGCTCACGGTGCCCACGAGGCGGTTGTCCCAGGGGGAGGTGACGTCGAAGGTCTCGTCGCCGGTCGCCGCGCGGCCAGCGATCCAGAAAGCGTGAGTGGCAGATTCTTGAGTGACTGACACAGCGAATCCCGGCCCTTCCGAAGTGGTGGAGATGGTGCGGTGCGTGGTCGCGAAACGGTGCAGGACAGCCGACGGAGCGGGCCCGGGCACCGCCACTGGCAGCACGCACACGCTCTCCCCGACCAAGCGACCGGAGCTGCGTCCCGCCCCTGGCCGGAGCCGCCCAGTTCTGCTCTGGACACCCACCGGAGTACTGGCACACATTCGCTGCCCCCACCGTAGGGGCGAGGTCGCCACGCGGCGTTTATCCGCCCCGTAGCACTGCTCACGCGCTCCAGGCCGGATTGGCACGTGCGGATCACGGCTCCGTGCCGCCTTCCCCTGCGCTTTCGCCCGTACTTTGGTCCACGCTGTGCGGGGATGCCGGCGGCCGGGCTCGCGCCTACGCCCGACGATCTGCCCCGCGCCAGCCTCGCGCGCGGAGGTCAGCGGTACGGGGTGGGCAACACACGGAGCACGGAGCGGCGGAACCTCGCGCACGGGGCACGCATGGCCAGGGCACCGCTGTGGGACACCAGAGGCGACCGGTACGGAGCGGACGTCCGACCCGCCGTCGCACGGAGCACGGAGCACGGAGCACGGAGCACGGAGCACGGAGCACGGAGCACGGAGCACGGAGCACGGAGCACGG
>NZ_JBEHZD010000415.1:0-7306 GCF_040240285.1 Streptomyces sp. HSW2009
AGTGCCCTTGGCGGCGTGGGTCGCCGCCCGTTAGGAAGCCCCCTCGGCGGGGCGGGCCCCCCCCCCCCGGTGCCCCCGGGGCCCGGGCCCCGGGCCCCGGGGGCCCCCCCGGGCCCCCCCCCGGGGGGGGCCCCCCGCCGTGTGCCCGGGCACGGAACCGGGCCGTGGTCGGTCGCGGCGGGCGACGGTGACGGGGGGCGGGCCCGGGCCCGCAGCGGACGGGGGCTGCCGGGGCCCGGCCCCGCGTACGGCCGCGGTGACCGAGCGGCCAATCAACCGGGCGGCCGACCGGCCGCGCAGCCGGCGCTCAGCCGATGCTGAACGCCCCATCGGGCGGCGCCGGCGACGGCACCGCACCCGCGTCCCCCACCGGCTCCGCCCCGGCCACCCAGTCGTGCAGCGCCGCGCCCTCGACCAGCCGGGCCGGGAACGGGTCGGCCGCGATGCGCCGGGCCAACGCGTCCGTGCTGAGCGGCCGTTGGGAGGCGAGCAGGACCGCGTTGCCGAACCGGCGCCCGCGCAGCACCCCGGGTTCGGCGATCAGGCACAGGTGGGCGAAGGCGGTGGCGAGCGTGGCGGTCTGGGAGCGCAGGAAGGCGAAGGGCGCGCCGTCGGCCAGGTTGGCCGCGTACCGGCCCGCGGGGCGCAGCACCCGGGCGGCCTGCCGCGCGTACTCGACGGAGGTGAGGTGCGCGGGCACCCGCGAGCCGCTGAACACGTCGGCGACGATCACGTCGGCCGAGGCGTCGGGTGCGCCGTCGAGCGTGGCGCGCGCATCGGCCGCCCGTACGTCGATCCCCGTGCCGGGGGCCAGCGGCAGCGCCTCGGCGACCAGGCCGAGCAGCCCGCGGTCGGCGTCGACCACGCACTGCCGGGAGCCGGGCCGGACGGCCGCCAGGTAGCGCGGCAGGGTCAGCGCGCCGCCGCCCAGGTGCAGCACGTCCAACGGCCCCGCCGGCTCCGCCGTGTCGAGTACGTGCCCGAGCCGCCGCGTGTACTCGAACTCCAGGTGCAGCGGGTCGTCGAGGTCCACGTACGACTGCGGGGCGCCGTCGACGGTCAGCAGCCAGCCGCCGGGGCGGTCCACGTCGGGCAGCAGTTTGGCGGCGCCAAAGTCCACGGCGCGGTTCACGGGTATCCGGTCGTCCACTCCCCCATTGTGCTGCCCTGACGGGCCCGCGGAGCCCGGGCCTGGAGCCGGCGACCGATCGCCGGGTGCCGGCCCCGTAGTGGCGGCTGGCACCCGGCGGGCCCGTTCGCGCTCAGCCCTCGGTGGTGAGCACCCTGCCGGCGCCCACCGTCCGGCCGCCGTCGCGGATGACGAAGCGCAGGTCGGGTTGGACGGAGGTGTCCCGGCTGAGTTCGACCCGCAGCGTGAGCGTGTCACCGGGGTGCGGGGCGCTGGGGCGCGGGATGGCGATCTCGCCGTCGATGTGCGCCGTACGGAGGAAGAACCGTGGCCGGTAGCCGGTGACGAACGGGGTGCTCCGGCCGCCCTCCGTGGGGAAGACCTGGACCCGGGCGGTGAAGCGGCGGTGCGGGGTCAGGCTGCCGGGCGCGGCGGCCAGGTCGCCGGGGCGCAGCGCCGCCCGCGGTAGGCCCGGGAGCAACAGCGCCACCGGTTCGCCGGCGGCGGCCCGGTTCCTCCTGCCGGCGCCGAAGGTCTCCACGCCGACCACCGCCGTCTCGATGTCGGGCCCCACGACCTGCACCAGGTCGCCGCTGCGTACGGTGCCCCGTTCGACGGTGCCGGCGATGACGGTGCCCCGGCCCGCTCCCGGCAGCGCCTGGTCGACCGGGAGCAGGAAGGGCGCCTCGGGCTCGCGGCGCGGCGTGGGCAGGTAGGTGTCCACGGCGTCGAGCAGCGCCTCGATGGTGCCGATCCAGCGCGGCTCGCCGTCCAGCGCGCCCCGGGCGCAGACGCGGACGACGGGCGTGGTGTCCCGCGGATAGCCGTGGGCCGCCAGCAGGGTGCGGACCTCGCGTTCGATCTGCTCCATCGCCTCGTCGTCGCCGACGTCGGTCTTGTTGAGGGCGATGACGAGGTGTTCGACGCCGAGTTGGTGGGCGATCAACAGGTGCTCGACGGTCTGGGCGCGTACGCCGTCGACCGCCGAGACGACCAGCACCGCCCCGTCGAGTTGGGCCGCCGCCGAGATCACCTGCTCGATGGCGGCGGCCTCGCCCGGCAGGTCGCGGAGGGTGTAGTGGCGGGTGCCCGTTTCGTACTCCACGCGCGTGCTCTTGAGCGCGCCGCGTGCGGCTGCGTCCAGGGCGCGGTCGCTGCGGGCGGGCGGCACGGTGTCGACGCCGGCGTCGACACCCGGGCCGCGCACCCGCGTGATGGCCCGGGCCAGGGTGGTCTTGCCGTGCTGGGCGTGGCCGAGGACGGCGATGTTCAGGTGCGGCTTGGTACGGGCGAACGGATGCGAGGACATGGGTCCCCTTCCTGGGAGCGGTGGGGCCCTGGCGCGTCTGGGGAACCAGGGGCGGGGCACACGTGGGTGGAGTGGTCCGGCCGTCCCCCGCGGGCGCGCGCCCGTCCTGCCGGGTGTCCGGCCGCCGCGCACCTGGCGGGCGGCGCAGGCGCGTGACGCGTACTGGCGGGGCCGCTGGCAGGACGTGGCGGGCTCGGGGCGGGCGCCTTACGGGGCGGCCTGTGGGTGCGGACCCCTGTGCCGGACCGACCCTCCCGCTGTGGGGTCCGCCGGTGTGGCCGGGAGGGTCAGCTTCGTACGCCGCCGGCCGGGACGGGCCGGGCGGCTGGGACGGGCAAGATCGCGGCAGCCCCGGGCCCGGCCGCGGTTGCGGCGGCGGGCGTGCACGGGACGGAGCGGACCATGGCCCGATCATGGCCCCCGCCCACGGCCTGGTCGAACGGTTTTCGCCGGTCACGCGCGGTCCGCCCGGCGCGGGCTGGACCGCTGACGGCCGTCACGGGGCTGCCGTGAGCGTCGTGGGGCTGCCGTAGGTGTCGTACGGGACTCTCGCCGGTGTCGTACGGGGCTGCTGGAAGCGTCGTAGGGCGCTGCTGGAGGGCTGCCGGGGCCGTCGTGGGAGTGCCGGGGCGGCGGCGTGGAGATGCGGTGGGACTGCCGTAGGGCCGTCGTGGCGCCGCGGTGGGGCTGTGGTCGGACCGGCGCGGGGCTGTGGTCAGGCCAGCGTGGTGCTGCGGTCGGACCCTCGTGGCGCAGCGGCGGGGGCCACCGCGGGCCGTGTCGTGGGCTGCCGTGGCCGCCCCCGCCCCGGGCCGGGCCCCGCGGGCCCCCGCCGGGGGGGGCCCCCCCGCGCGGGGGGGGGCGGCCCCGGGCGACCCCCCCCGGGGCGGCCCCCCACGCCCCGCGCTGGCCTGCGACCCGGCCGGACCGCTGGCCGCCGAGGTGGTGGCGACCTCGTCCGACCCGTACGTCGGGCGCATCTCGCTGGTCCGGCTCTTCTCCGGCACGCTGCGGCCCGACGAGACGGTGCACGTGTGCGGGCACGGCCTGAACGACCGCGGACACGAGGACCACGACGTGGACGAGCGGGTGGGCGCACTGTCGGTGCCGTTCGGGAAGCACCAGCAGACCGTGGCGCAGGCGATCGCGGGCGACCTGGCCTGCGTGGCCAAGCTGGGCCGGGCCGAGACCGGGGACACCCTCTCCGCGCCGGACGATCCGCTGCTCATCGCGGCGTGGGCGATGCCCGACCCGCTGCTGCCCGTCGCCGTCGAGGCGCACGGCAAGGCGGACGAGGACAAGCTCTCGCACGCCCTGGCCCGGCTGGCCGCTGAGGATCCGACGCTGCGCCTGGAACAGAACCAGGACACCCACCAGGTCGTCCTGTGGTGCCTGGGCGAGGCCCACGTGGACGTCGTTCTTGAGCGGCTGCGGGCCCGGTACGGGGTGCGGGTGGACGCGGTGCCGCACCGGGTGGCGCTGCGCGAGACGTTCGGCGCGGCGGCCAGCGGCCGGGGGCGGCACGTCAAGCAGTCCGGCGGCCACGGCCAGTACGCGATCTGTGCCATCGAGGTAGAGCCGCTGCCGGCCGGCAGCGGCATCGAGTTCGTGGACCGGGTCGTGGGCGGCGCCGTGCCGCGGTCCTTCATCCCCTCGGTGGAGAAGGGCGTACGGGCCCAGGCGGAGCGCGGTGTCGCGGCCGGCTACCCGCTGGTGGACGTGCGGGTGACGCTGGTGGACGGCAAGGCGCACGCGGTGGACTCCTCGGACGCCGCGTTCCAGACCGCCGGCGCGCTCGCGCTGCGGGAGGCGGCGGCGGAGTGCCGCATCGACCTCCTTGAGCCGGTGTGCAAGGTGCGGGTGAGCGTCCCCGACGAGCACGTGGGCGTCGTGCTGAGCGACCTGTCCGGACGCCGGGGCCGCGTCGTGGGCACCGAACAGACCGACACCGGCACCACCTCGGTACGGGCCGAGGTCCCCGAGGCGGAAATCAGTCGGTACGCGGTGGACCTCCGCTCCCTCGCGCACGGCGCCGGCCGCTTCAGCCGCCGTTACGCGCGCCACGAACCGATGCCGAGTCATCTCGCCGAGCAGCTTCACGAAATGACCAATAGTCAGGCATAGGGCGCACACCGGCGCGCTCGACAGCCCTCCCGCGGGCGGCTTTGCAGGCGGTGGGGACAGGCGGCACCCGCCACGGATACGCTGAAGGACGGCCCGGCGGCGAGCCGCCGCAGCGCAGGACGTGTGTCGGGAACGGTAGTCGGGAACGAGCCGCAGCAAGGCATGTGTGGCATTGGGGGCGGTAGTGACGGCGGATGGATTCGACTTCAGTCCCGGGGCGCAGATTCCGCTCTCCGGCGCGGCGGGCCAGACGGCGGCGACCCAGGCACTCGCCTCGGCCGCCTACCGTGACAGCGAGGTCAACAAGCTGCTCGACGCCAACTCCGAGTGGACGGTGTCGGAGGTCAAGGCTCCCCGGTTCTCGCTGTTCGAGCCGAACCTCGGGGAGGCGTTCTCCCGTGCCGTACAAGTGCGGATGCTCGGCGGCGCCCGCGGCCAACTCATCCAGTCCTTCGGGATAGAGCCACAGACGGTGGTCGAGCACTGCCTGGCGGCCAACGGCATCCGCAAGACCCGGGACACCAAGCTGACGATCGTCATGGTCGTCTTCGGGCTGCTGTTCCTGCCCGGTGTGCTGATGTGGCTGACCGCGTTCCAGATCCGGCGCACGCTGGCCGGCTCGCAGCACAAGCGGGCCGGCGTGCTGGGCGTGATCCTCGCCATCATCGCCGCGGGTCTGGTCGCCTTCGGCATGGTCAAGGCACCGCTGCACAACATCTGGTGGATCTACGCGCGGGTGATGCTCGTCGCGCCGGTGATCGGCTGGTTCATCGCCAAGCAGATCAGCGAGCGGACCGCCAAGGACCTGCGGGAGCGCTGGAGCGCACTGCTCAGCGGCGGGGGCCTGGGCGCCAAGGTGCCCGAGGCGGTGCCGCGCAACCCGGGCGAGACGGCGGCCGAGCAACTCCGCAAGAACCTGGAGAAGCTCACCGCCGAGCAGCACAGCAACATCGTCTTCTACGCCGGCCCCAAGGGAATACTGGGCATGGGCACCCGCTGGGGAAGCTGGCAGCTCGCCGAGGACCTGATCCCGATCGACCCGGGCAAGGAGATCAACCCGTTCCGTAGCTGGGACGTCATAAAGGCCATCCACGACCAGCTCAAGCTCCTGGAGCGGGGGCCGTTGCACACCGGCGGCTTCCCCACCCCTTCGGTGCGGCACTGGGTCGTCTCGGCGATCGGCGAGGGTGCCAAGTCGGTCGCCCGCGGCGGCAGCACCGAGGAGGAGGGCTTCCAGGTCAAGGGCGTGGAGTTGCAGCGCATCTGCAACGACCAGCAGTTCGACAGCGGCGACCGACACTACCTGGGCGTCCAGTTCGTCCTGTGGGACGGCCAGCTCGTGATCACCATGCTGATCACGGTGACGGTGCTGCACAAGACCCTGCGCATCGAGGTGACCGGGCACGCGCTCGGCCCGGTGCACCCGCTCTTCACCACCAAGCCGTCCCCGAAGACCAAGACGGTGAACAAGACCGTCAGGTTCTGGGAGACCAAGAGCATCCCGCAGCCGCTGGTCGAGCCCCAGGAAGTGGTGCGGCTCGCGGTCCGTGCCCCGTTCACCTGGTATCCGCCGCTCCTGGACTACCTCGGCGGCAAGCTGAGCCTGCCGGAGCCGTTCGGCCTGCGACACGCCTGGGCGGACAAGCCCTGGCGGCACCGGTTCATGGCCGATGACGCACTGCGCGCCGCCACCCCCGTACTGCGGGTGGTGCACGACGCCGCGCTGCGGGTGCTGAACGACAACGGTGTGGACACCGACCGCTTCGACAAGCGTTCGCTGGCCCTCAGCGGCGCGGTGCAGGACGCCTCGCCCCGCAAGGCCGACCTGTACGACGCCTGATCTGCGACGCCTGCTCCCCCGCCCCGGGCCGCATTCCGCCCGGCCGGGCCCCAAGCGCCGACGGCCCGCTCCCGCAGCAGTGCGGGGGCGGGCCGTCGGCGGGTACGGGCGCGGTGCGCGGGCGCTCGGCGAGCGGGCGCGGAGCCGGGTGAGCGGGCGCCGGGCCGGGTGAGCGGGTGGCCGGCAAGCGCCGCGACTCAAGTCAGCGGCCACACCTCGGCGAGCAACTGCCGGGTGTCGGCGAGCAGTTGGGGCAGTACGCGGGTGGTGGCGACGATGGGCATGAAGTTGGTGTCGCCGCCCCAGCGCGGCACCACGTGCTGGTGCAGGTGGGCGGCGATCCCGGCGCCGGCGACGCTGCCCTGGTTCATGCCGATGTTGAAGCCGTGCGCGCCGGACGCGGTGCGCAGCGCGGTCATGGCGGCCTTGGTGAACTCGGCGAGTTCGACCGTCTCGGCCGCGTTCAGCTCGGTGTAGTCGGCGACGTGCCGGAAGGGCACCGACATGAGGTGCCCCGAGGTGTACGGGTAGAGGTTGAGCACCGCGTACACGTGCTCGCCGCGGGCGATGATCAGGCCGTCCTCGTCGCTCTTGGCGGGGATGGTGCAGAACGGGCAGCCGTCATCAGCGCCCGGACCGGTCGGCTTGTTCTCGCCCTGGATGTACGCCATCCGATGCGGCGTCCACAGGCGCTGGAAGGCGTCCTGGGTGCCGACTCCGATCTGCTGCTCCGGCTCACTCGTCATGCGCGCCAGCATATTCCCCGGTGGGAGCGGAATGCGGGGCGGGCCCGGGGGGGGGGCCCCGGGCCCGGCCGGGGGGGGGGGGGGGTGGGGGTGAAAAAAAAAGGGGGGGGGGGGGGGGGGGGGGTGGTGTGTTAGGGGGGGGGGGGGTGAGTTTAAAA
>NZ_JBEHZD010000416.1:0-7305 GCF_040240285.1 Streptomyces sp. HSW2009
GCCGGGGGGCCCCCCCCCGGGCGCCCCCCCCGCCTCGGGGGCGACGCGCTGGGCCGGCACGTGCTCGCTGTCGGCCTGCGACTGCGGGCCGCCCTGTTGCGCGGGGGCGCCCTGGTCGGTCGGCAGGTTGACGCGCAGCAGCACGCCGACGGGGCGGGCGTCCGCCCGTGGGCGGGCCGCGACCAGCCCGGTCAGCAGCCGCAGTTCGTGTTCGGACTCCACGTGGAAGCGCTGCACGCCGAGGTCGAGCGCGCGCCGCAGCTCCGCCTCGGTCTTGCCGGGGCCGCCGAAGGCCAGCGGCGCCCCCGGCACCGCCGAGCCGACGTGCGCGAGTTCCCCGCCCGAGGCCACCTCGTACCCGGTGACGTGCGTGGACAGGGCGCGCAGGACCTCGGCCGCTGGGTTGGCCTTCGCCGCGTAGTAGAGCTCGACCGAGGCCGGGATCGCGGCGCGGACGGCGGCGGCGTGGGCGTCCAGGGCGTCGAGGTCGTAGAGGTAGGCAGGCAGGTCGTCCGCCGGCAGGCCGCGGGCGTGGCTGAGGGCGCGCGGGCTCACCAGGTCGTGGCTGTCGGCCGCGGCGGGCACCAGGGGGGCCGGGGCGGGGGCTGGACGCGCGGGCGAGGGCGGGCCGAAGCGGTGCGGGAAGGTCATGCGGGTCTCCAGGAGAGGGTGGCGGCGGCCTCGCGGGCGGCCTCGGACAGCAGCGTGGAGCCGAGCGGTGAGCCGATGCGTACGTACCCGGCGTCCCGGTCGGCCTTGCGTCCCCACCGCGTCAACAGGTTGGCCTTGGCGGGCAGGGGCGCGCCGGTGGCCAGGGCGCGCAGGGCCGGCGGCTCGCCGTGGGCGGCGGACCGCTCGTGCAGCACCTGGCGCACGGTGGACCACAGCGCGGGTTCGAGCTCCGGGTGGAGGTCGGCGAGCGCGGCGAGCAGCTCCGCCACGTGGTTGACCAGCAAGCAGTAGACCACGCGGTCCCAGCCGCGGCGGGGGTCGTAGGTCATCGGCCCGGCCACCTCCGGCGGCAGGGCCGCCAGCGCGCGCCGGTGCCGATCGGGCAACAGCTTGGTGCCCTCCAGGTCGCGGAAGAGGACCTGGCGCGGCCAGTTGTCGCCGTCCACGCCGACGACCACGTTCTGGAGGTGGGGTTCGAGTACCACGCCGTGGTCGAAGTAGGCGGCGAGTACGGGCGGTACGAGCAGCCGCAGGTACGCCTCCCACCAGGCGAGCGCGGTGCCGGGGCGCGGGCCCGCGCGGTGCGCGGCGAGCAGGCTGCCGACCTGGGCGCTGCCGGTGGGGTACTCGTCGGCGACCGCGGCGGCCAGCAGCCCGGTCACGCCGGGGGCCAGCCGGTCCGCCAGGCCCTCGCGGACGATGACGCCGAACCCCTCGGCCAGTTCGCGGTCGGCGCCGGCGTCGCCGGTGCGCAGCGCCAGCGTGCGGTAGGCGGGCTCGCGCAGCAGCTCACAGCCGGGGAAGCGGCGGGTGAGGTCGCGGGCCACCGGTTCGAGCAGCCCGGTCAGCGCGACCGCGCCGGCCAGTTCGTACTCGGCGTTCTTCCGCAGGCAGTTGGTGATCCGCACGTTGAGGCTGAACTTCAGGAACGTCCGCCCGTCGTACAGGGTGCGCACCGATGCGGTCGGCGCGAACCAGGGGCCGCCGGGCCCCAGGTCCACGACGTCCCCGCGGGCCACGGCGGCCCGCAGCGCGGGGTGGTCACCGAGCATGGCGTACTGCCAGGGGTGGGCGGGCAGCGGCAGGTAGCCGTCGGGCACCGGGCCCTGGCGGTCGAGCGTCGCGAGGGCGGTGGCGGTCACCGACTCCTGCCGTATCAGGTCCGCCCGTACGGCCAGCCGGTGCAGCGGGAACCTGGCGCCGGCCTCGGGCGCGTACCGCCGCCAGCCGTCGGCGCTGCCGGAGCGCGCCTTGGGCGTGGGGTGGAAGCGGTGCCCGAACAGCAGGGACTGCTCGGAGGCGAGGTAGGGGTCCCGGTAGGGGTCGCGCGGGGCGCCCGGCGCGCGGGGGCTGCGGGCGGTGGGGGCGTGGGCGGAGCCGGCGGTGGGGCGTACGGGGCCGGGGGCTGCCTGCCCGGCGGCGGTCGCGGGGGCACCGACAGGGGCGCCGGTGGGGAGGTGGGGGCGGTCGGGGCGGCCGAGGGGGCCGGGGCGGTCGCGGTCCGTGGTGGTGGAGTGGTGGAGGGCGGCGGTGACGCCGGCGTGGCTGAGGACGACCTGCTCGATGAACTCCTCGTTGGCCACGCCGGTCCGTAGCTGCAACTCCCGGTCCACCCGGGTGGCGAGGACCCGCCAGGACAGTTCGGCCCAGGTGGCGCCGCGCCGTTCGGCGACGGGGCCGGTGAAGCGGTGCGCGCCGATCAGCGAGGTGCGGCGCAACCGTACGCGCAACAGCACCCCGCTCCGTGGCATGCGGAGCTGTAAGTGCCCCTCGCTCACCGCGGTGTGCCGCTCCGGGCCCGACATCTCACGCAGCAGGCAGTTGAGCAGGGTGTGGGCGACCACCTCGTCGGCCGAGGCGAGGGCCGGGGTGGCGGCACGGGGCAGGGTGGATGACATTCAGCGGCTCCAGCGTGAGGTGCGCAGCAGGTAGTTGGGGCCGCTGACGTAGTGCTTGTTCACATCGGCGGCCCCCGAACGCTCCTTGGCGAGCAGCGTGCCGGCGGTGACCATCGCCTTGACCGGCAACCGGTCGGCGAGCAACACCCGCGCGCGCAGCACGTCCCCGGGCGCGGCCTGCGGTCCGGTCGCGGGCTGCGGTCCGTCCGCGGGCAGGTGGTCGATCGCCGTGGAGAGGCGGGCCCGGAACAGGTCGAGCAGGGTGCCGAGCGGCGGCCGGCCGAGCCGGGCCAGTTCGAAGGCGATGGCCCCGGCGCACAGGTGCACCGTGATGGTGGTGAAGACGTCGACGACCGGCCCGTCGCCGTCGACCAGGATGCGGGCGTCGTCGTACCCCAGGCGGTACGGGTCGAGTCCGGCGCCTGCGGGGTACGAGGCGGCGGACGCGGGGGACGGAGCGGCGGACGCGGGGGACGGAGCGGCGGACGCGGGGGACGGAGCGACGGGCGTCGGGCGCGCGGGCGCGGGGTGCACCGGCGGAGGGTCCACCGACGGGGGTTGCATCGGCGCAGGGTGCATCGAAGGGGCGTGCTCCGGCGGGGTGTGCGCTGAAGGGAGTGGCGCCGACGGAAGTTGCGTCGCAGGGAGTCGCCCCGGCGAGGGGCGCGCCGCGCCCCGTGCGAGGCGGGCGGCGAGGCGGGCGGGGAACACTCGGGGGCCGTCGTGGTCCTTGATGAGCAGCCGCAGCCGGGGCCCGCCGGCCGCCTCGTCCAGTACCAGCGAGGTGTTCTGCTGGTGCGCCTCCAGGGCCACGCCGTAGCCGAAGACCGTGGTGTGCCAGTCGAAGAGCAGGGTGGCGTAGGCGTCGACGAAGGCGAGCAGGTCGCCCGCGTAGTAGCGGTCCACGAGGGCGTCGATGACCGGCGCCCCGTCCGGGCGGGGCGCGAACAGGGCGGCCAGCGGGACGACGTCCGCCCGGTCGAGGCCGGCCGGGTAGCGGCGTACCAGGGCGGCGATCAGTTCGTGCCCGGCGTGCAGGTAGGTGCGTTCGTCAGCGAGCAGGACGGCGCCGGCGAACCGTGTCTCACGGGCCACCAGCGCCGCCGCCAGCCGCTGCCCCGCCGCCCCGTCTGCGAGCGTGCCGGGCTTGATGGTGCGCCGGTTGCGCAGCCCGAGCGTCGCCGTGGCCAGCGGCAGCTTCAGGTGCACGGTGGGGTCGTCGACGACGGCGACGGTCCGCATGGACAGCGTGGGCCGCACCCGCAGCCACCGGCGCGGGGCGAGCACGGCCCGCTCGGCCCGCCCGGTCAGGCCGACCGCCCGCAGCGCCGCGGTCAGGTGCGGGCCCACGGTCAGCGGGTGCACCGGCAGCGCCTGGTGGCTCGCGTCCAGCCCGGTCAGGCCGAGCGCGCCGGGCGTGGGCCACCAGTCGGGCAGCGGCCCGGCCCCGTACCGCAGTGCGGTGCGCGGTACGGCGAGCCAGTTCAGCGCGAACTCGGGGGCGAACTCGGGGGCGTGGGCACGCAGCCCGGCGGCGTCGAGCCCGGGCCTCGCGCGCGAGGTGGGGTAGAGCGGGTGGTCGCGGTGGGCGGCGAGGGTGTCGTACCCGAGCGAGCCGGCCAGGCCCCGCCAGCCGGGCCCCGGGCACGACCCGTGGCGAGCGGTCAGGGCGCGCAGCACGTCGGGCCTGGCGGCGGCGTGCTGCCGCAGGGTGGCCGCCTCCTGTTCGCACTCGGCCAAGAACGCGTCGAACCCGGGCAGGTCCACCGGCTGGACCGCCGACCGCAGTCGGCCGAGCACGGCCCGCAGCCCGACCAGTGTGCCGCCCCCGGTCTCCAGGACCGGCCGCCTGGCCCGTACCTCGCACTGGAAGCCGTCGGACTCCACCGGCAGCAGCGCGGGCCCGTCGGGCAGGTCGAGCCGCAGCCAGTCGCCGTCCGACCGGCGCACCGTACGCGCCCCGGAGCGCAGCCCGTAGGCGTCCTCGCGCAGCAGCGTGCTCAGGACGCGCAGCAGCAACGCGCCGGTGCCGGCGTCGGCGTCGGAAGCGGCGGGCCGGCCCGGGTCCACGGTGGTCGGGGCGGCGGCGGGTGCGGCTGGCGGTGCGCCGTGGGGTGCTCCCGGGCCGGCCGCCCGGTGGGGCTCGGGGCGGTGGTGGCTCATGGCCGGATCTCCCAGGTGTGGGCGGCCAGGAAGCCGGCCACCGCCCGGTCGACGGCGTCCTGGTCGGCGCCGGTGGCGCGCAGCACGCCGAGGAAGTCGCGGTTGGTGTGGTGCAGCGGCCGGTGGCTGCCGATCTCGCGCAGCGGGTGGTAGGCGATGCGTACGCCGCCGTGTTCGCTCTCACTCGGCCCCGGGGCCGCGCCCAGCGTGCCGGCGCGGTCGGCGGTCACGTACTCCATGCGCGCCCGGCCGCCCCGGGCCGTGGCGAGCGTGGCCGGCAGCGGCTGCCCGGTGTGCACCCGCAGGACGTGCTCGAAGAGCGGCAGGTCGAGCACGTCGGCCAGCAGCAGGTCGCACCGGTCCCCTATGGCCCGGTAGTTGACCTCGATGAGACGGGCCCGCTCGTCCTGCACCACGTACTCGGTGTGGCAGGCACCGAACCCCACGCCCAGTGCGCGCAGTTGGGCCAGCACCTGGTCCGCGTGCGGGGCCGGTCCCGGCAGCAGGCGCAGCCGCTGTTCGATGAAGTCCGGCGGCGGGGACAGCTCGGGGGCGAAGCCGGCGACGGGGTGCAGGGCCCGGGCGTCGCCCAGGGTCTCCAGCGTGTGCAGCGGCCCGGTCAGGAACTCCTCGACCACCAGGGCGGCGCCGGGGCGCCCGGCCGCCGTCTCGCGGCAGCGGGCGGCCAGTTCGGCGCCGTCCGCGACGAGCGCGACGTCCTCGCTGGCGACGCCCTCGCGCGGCTTGACCACGCACGGGTAGGTCAGCCCGGCCCTGCGGACCGCCGCGGCCAACGGCTCCGGGTCCCGGGCCGGCGCGAGGAGCTCGGGGCCGAGTTCGACGGACCGTACGACGTCGAGCCCGCCAGCCGCGAGAGCGCGCCGCAACTCCGCCTTGTTCTTGGTCCGCAGCGCCGCCCGCCAGTCCTTGCCCGGCAGTTCGAAGAAGTCGGCGACCAGCGCGGTCTGCACCTGGAGGTGGTCGCTGTTGCTGAACACCGCGTCGGGCCTGCCAGTGGCCGCGACGGCGGCGATGACCTCACGGAAGTCCCGTACGTCGCAGGCGAGATAGGCGAGGTCGGGCAGGGTGCCGCCGGCGGCGGCGTGCCGGGCGTAGGCCAGCTCGTGGGCGGCCACCTGGTCGGTGACCACGGTGACGGCGAGCCCGAGGCGGGCCGCGGCGGGGAGGAAGCCCTCCGTCACGGAGTCAGTCGGGTTGACGGCAAGGAGATGGAGCCGCACGGGCAGTGAGTGCCTTTCAGGGCAGGGAGCAGTCCGCTGGACGGGACGGCAGCGAGATCATTTTCGCTCGATCAGACAGTAGGTTAGGTTTACCTAAGTCTGTCAATCCGATACCGGCTCAGGTCAGGGGTCGCATCGGACTCCCTCGGCCCGCGCGCGCCCGCCCCGCAGCCGTCCGCCCGGACGCTCCGTACGGCATCGAACCGCCCCGCCACCGGTTGCCCCATCTCGGCACCCTTCCTCGCCCGTTCCCCTGCGACCCGCCCCGTACCAGGCCCGCTTGCGGCCCCTCGCGCACCGACCACCGCCGCGGTTGCGCACGGGCCGTCACCACCGACGGTAGCCGCCTCCACCGAGCGTGACGGCCGCCGATGGGAGCGTTCCCCCTGAAGGGTGGGGCCCGGCGCCGGCGTTCGGCGCGCCCGCCCCGGCGGTACGCGTACGCCAAGTCGCCGTCCGCGGGCGGGAGCGGTCGGCGTGAGGGGGCCGCTGGGCAGCCGTTTGGGGCTGGGGTGACGGCTGGTACGACCGCAACACCGGTCGTACGGGCACGCAGTGCCGCGCCCCCACCCGCCCCCTGGCCAGAACGCGACCTTGCGCCCGACCACCCGACCGGCCTTGCCCCGCCGGGCCCCACCCCCGACCGCAGCACCGCCGACGGCGACAGCCGCGTCGCCCCACCGCCCGCCGGGGCGGCACGGAGTGACGGGGGCGCGGGATCGAACACGGAGGGGGTGGCGGTCGGTGCTGGGGCGGGCGGCCGGTGCGGTGGGGCGGGACGGGGGACACGGCCCCTGCCGTCGTGCGGTGGGTCAGCCGCGGCCCGCTGCTCGGCGGGCGGCCAGGCGCTGCTCGGGGTCCTGGGCGCTGAGGGCGGCGAGTTCGGCGCCCAGGATCGCGCCGAGGCGGGTCAGGAAGGCGTACGGCGCGTCGGCGGCGTCCGGGGTGCCGGACGGTTGCGCCCCCGCCGGCCCCGCCGGCCCCGCCGGCTCCCCCTGCGCGCCCCGGGAGGCCGGGGTGTCCGCGGAGGCCTGGGGGTCCGCGGGGGTCCGTGCGTCCTGTGGTTCCGTCGGGGTTTGCGTCTCCTCCACCACCCGGTCGACGATCCCGGCCGCGAGCAGGTCGGCCGAGCGCACGCCCTGCCGGGCCGCCACCTCGTAGGCCCGCTCCGTAGTGCGGTACAAGATGGCCGACGCGCCTTCCGGCGGCAGCGGGGAGAGCCAGGCGTGCCGGGCCGCGGGGCCCCCCGGGGGGGGGGCCCCGGGCCCCCCGCCCCCCCCCCCCCCCCCGCCCCCCCCGCCGCCCCCCGGGGGGGCGCGGCCCCGGCCCCC
>NZ_JBEHZD010000417.1:0-7304 GCF_040240285.1 Streptomyces sp. HSW2009
CCCCCCCCCCCCCCCCCCCCCCCCCCCCCCCCCCCCCCCCCCCCCCCCCCGCGCGGCGCCCCCGCGCCCCCCCCCCCCCCCCCCCCCCCCCCCCCCCCCCCCCCCCCGTCCGTCGACTACTTGGCGCCCATCGCCTTCTCGATGTCCTCCAGTACGGACATCGCGGCGAGCGAGCCGCCGAGGCTGGTCCACTTCGAGCCGTCGACCACCGACACCTTGCCGCCCTTGACGGCGCCGAGCTGACGGTAGGCGGGCTTCTTCTGGAGTTCGCCGAACAGGTCGGCGTCCTTGCCCTTCGACGCCAGGGTGCCGATGAACAGCCAGTCGCCGTCGATCTGCTGGATGTCCTCGTCGCTGATGGGCGTGGAGTGTCCGGCGCCCTTCTTGTCCTGGAGCTCCGGACGCTTGAAGCCCAGGTCCTTCAGCACGTCGCTGATGAACACGCCCTGCTGCATCACGGCCGTGCCCTTGGCCGAGTAGCGGGCCACGCTGACCTTCGCGCCGGCCTTGGCCCCGAGGCCCTTCTTGACCTCGGTGACGCGCTGGTCGTAGCCGGCCAGGAAGTCCTTCGCCTCGGTCTGCTTGTTCAGCACCTCGCCGGTGAGGGTGAGCGCGGCCTTCCAGTCCTTGGCCTTGCCGACGGTCACCACGGTCGGCGCGATGGCCTTGAGCTGCTTGAGCACCTGCGCGTCGGCTATCTGCCCGGCGAGGATGACGTCCGGCTTGGCGGTGGCCACCTTCTCCACGTCGGGGCCGGTGACCGCGCCGACGACGGTGATGTCCTTGGCCTTGTCCGCCAGGTACTCGGGGGCGCCCTGCTGGCCCCGACCCGCCGTCAGACCGACCGGCTGCACGCCGAGCGCCAGCGAGCTGTCCAGGTCCATCTCACTGAGGACCACGACCCGCTCGACCTTGCCGGGCACCTTCACGTCGGCACCGGTGGCGTCCTTGACCGTTCGCGCATCCTTCACCTTGTCGCCACCCTTGTCCGAATCATCCGATCCGCAGGCGGACAGGGCGAGGGCGGAGACGAGGGCGAGGGCGGTCACCGCGGTCAGCCGCGTACGGGGCGAACGCACCGCAGCCGCGCGGCGCTCGGCCTGGGACGGGGACAGGGGGGACGAGGTCATGCGGTTCTCCGAAGTCTCAGCCGGCGTACGGGCGTTGCCGCCGCCGGACCTGCCATACGGGCCCCGCCGCTGGTCGCAACGGAGGTCCCGCACCACCGGGGCATGGCGAACCACAGGTGGATCCGACGACCCACCCGGCGCCCCGGATCACATGCGAGGTTAGGCTAACCTCATGTCCGTTGCGCAAGAGGCCGGGCCTCCTTTCGACGTGACGAGGCCCACGAACCGCTGGCACCGCCCCACCCTGTGGGCTGCCGCCGCGCTGGTCGCGGCCCTGCTCGTGCTGTGCCTGCTGTCACTGCTCATCGGTTCCGGCAAGACGCCCATGGGGCGCGCGCTGGACTATCTGCTCGGCGACGCGTCGGCCCGTTCCGACGCCGCGCTGCGGCTGGCCGTGGTGGACGTACGGCTGCCGCGGACCATCGCCGCGGTCCTGGTCGGCGTCGCGCTCGGCGCCGCCGGCTGTCTGCTCCAGGCCGTCACCCGCAACCCGCTGGCCGAGACCGGGTTGCTCGGCGTCAACTCCGGAGCCGCGCTCGGCGTGGTCATCGGACTCACCTACTTCGACGTGGAGTCGGCGTACGGCGTGCTGGTCTGGGCGCTGACCGGCGGCATGGCGGCCAGCGCGGTCGTGCTGCTGCTCGCCGCCTCGGGCCGGGCCGCCGCATCGCCGCTGCGGCTGGTGCTCGCCGGGTCCGCGCTCGGCGCCACCTTCCACGGCATGACCTCGTACGTCCTGCTCGGCACGCAGTCCACGTTCGACGTGTACCGCTACTGGACGATCGGCTCGCTGGCCGGCGTGGAGACCCGTACCGCGCTGTCCATCGCGCCGCTGATCGTCGTCGGACTGGCCATCGCGGTGGGCGCCAGCCGCCCGCTGTCCGCGCTGGCCCTCGGCGACGACAGCGCCCGCGCACTCGGCCACCACCCCGGGCGCATCCGGCTGGTCATCGCGGGCGCGGTGACGCTGCTCGCCGGCGCCGCGGTGGCACTCGCCGGCCCGATCGCCTTCCTCGGACTGCTCGCCCCGTACGCGGCGCGCCTGGTCACCGGGCCCCGGCTGACCGCCCAACTCGCCCTCTCCGCGCTGATCGCCGCGAACGTCATGCTCGCCGCCGACATCGCGGCCCGGATCGTCATCCGCCCCTGGGAGACCCCGGTGAGCGTGCTGCTCGCACTGATCGGCGGGCCGCTCCTGATCTGGATCGCCCGCACCAACCGGCTGCTCGGCCTCGGCACTCCGGGAGGCGGCTCGTGACCGGCCAGGAACCCCATCCGACCGCCGCGCCCGACCCGGCCACCACACCCGACATGCCGGACATCTCCCGTACGGCGCAGGGCAGGAGCGGGGGCACGGGCACGCTGCACGCCTCCCCCGCGGCGGCGCGGGTCGCGGACGCGCTGCGCGTCGCGCCGACCGACAGCATCGTGCTGCGCACCGGCACGCTGTCCTGGCTCTTCCCGCGCCGGGCCGCCCTGGTCTCGCTCGCGCTCTCCGCGCTCACCGCCGTCATCGTCGCGCTGGCAACCCTCGCCAGCTCCACCGGAATGAGCGCGTCCGACTCGCTGAGCGGCCTGCTGGGCACCGGCGACTCGCTGACCGTGATGCTGGTGCAGGAGTTCCGGCTGCCGCGGATCGTGGTCGGGCTGCTGGTCGGCGCGGCGCTCGGGATCGCCGGCTGCCTCACCCAGACGCTGGCCGGCAACCGGCTGGCCACCCCCGACGTCATCGGCGTCAACGAGGGCGCGACGGCCGCCGTCGTCGCCTCGGTGGTGGGCAGTTCCACCGCCATGGTCGGCGACTGGTGGCTCGGCCCGCTGGGCGCGGCCGGTGCCGCGGTCCTGGTCGTCCTGTGCGCGGGCGGCGCCGGCACCCGCGGCTACCGGGTGCTGGTCGTCGGCATCGGCGTCTCCACCGTCATCGGCGCCGTCAGCGACCTGGTGATGTCCCGACAGAACGACAACACGGCGGGCGGCGTCTTCCTGTGGAGCGTCGGCAGCCTCAGCGGGCGCGACTACGGGGTGGGCGAACCGCTCGCCCTGTGCCTGCTGGTCCTGGTGCCGCTGGCGCTGGTGGCCGGCCGGCGGCTGGACGTGATGCGGTTCGACGACGACGTGGCCGCGGCGCTCGGCCTCAACGTGCCGCTGCTGCGCGGCCTCACGCTCGCGCTCGCCGTCGCCCTGGCCGGCGTCGCGGTCGGCGTCGGCGGCCCGATCGCCTTCGTCGCCCTGGCCTCGCCGGTCATCGCCACCAAGCTGTACGGGCCCGGCCGGGTGCCGATCGTCGGCTCGGCCCTGGTGGGCGCGGCGCTGGTGGCGGCGAGCGATGCGCTGGGCCGGATCGTCGCCCCGGTGGAGATCCCCGTCGGCGTCATCACCAGTGTGCTTGGCGGACCGTTCCTGCTGTGGGTACTGTTCGGCGGCTCCCCGTCCAGAAAGGCTTGACCGTGGAACTCGTCGTCGAATCGCTGAAGGCGGGCTACCCGGCGGGCGCCACCGGCAGGTCCGGCCCCGCCCACCTCGCCGTGCGCGGCGTTGACCTGACCGTGCCGGCCGGCCAGGTGGTCGCCATCGTCGGCCCCAACGGCTGCGGCAAGTCCACGCTGCTGCGCGCCATGGCCCGGCTGCACGAGCCGCACGCGGGCACCGCCCGGGTCGGCGGCGACGACGTCTGGCGGCTGCGCCAACGCCAGGCGGCCCACCGCGTCTCGCTGCTGCCGCAGTCCCCGCAGGCTCCGGAGGCGGTGACGGTGGCCGGGCTCGTACGGTACGGCCGCCATCCGCACCAGGGCCTGTTCCGCCAGTGGTCCCGGGAGGACGAGCGTGCGGTGCGCGCCGCGCTGACCGCGACCGGCGTCGCCCCGCTCGCCGACCGGCGCCTTGACCAACTCTCCGGCGGCCAGCGGCAGCGCTGCTGGCTGGCGATGGTGCTGGCCCAGGAGACCCCGGTGGTCCTGCTCGACGAACCGACCAGCGCGCTCGACCTCGGCCATGCGGTGGAGGTCCTGGAACTGGTCCGCGAGGTGGCCACCGCCGGCCGTACCGTCGTGATGGTCCTGCACGATCTGACCAGCGCCGCCCGGTACGCGGACACGATCGTCGCCATGCGCAACGGCGAGGTGGTCGCGGCCGGCCCGCCCCGCACGGTGGTGGACGCGGCGCTGGTGGAGCGGTTGTACGGGGTACCGGCCGATGTGCTGGCCGCCCCGGTGGACGGCTCGCCGGTGATCGTCCCGCGGCGCGGGGCGGGGGCGGCGACGGCTGGCGAGGACCGGGCGGGGGCGGCGGCCGAGGAAGCCGCGGAGCCCATGGAGCCCACGACCGGCGAATCGGAGTCGGCGGCGGCCGGGGAGCACGGGGAACCCGCCGAGCGCTAACCGGAGTCGGCGACCAAGGACGCGGCCACGGTCACGTCCACGACCATGGGCACGGACGCGGTCAAGGTCACGGGCACGGACTCAGGCACAGACCCGGTCAAGGTCACGGGTAAGGGCGCCGTCACAGGCAAAGAGACAGACGCGGACGCGGTCACGACGGCCACCTAGCCGGGCCGGGCAACAGCCGCCCCCGCCCGGCCTGGCTCAGCGGCCGGCCTGACTCACCGGCCGGGCGGCCCCGCCGCGCGCCGCCCGCGCCCCCCCGGCCGCGGGTTCGACCCGCCCCTCACATCCCCAACTGCGCGGCGACGGCCGCCGCCGAAGCCGCCACGGCCGACACCGCGACCGCGTCACCCAACAGCGCCCGCAGGCGCCGCAGTCGCCCCTCCCCCGCGCTGCCGGTCCGGGTGATCTCGTCCTCCGCGTCCGCGAGCGCCGCATCGAGGTCGGCGGAACCGTCGGTCGGCTCCGCCCGGGACAGCTCCGCCCGCAACTCCCGCAGGGCGGTCAGGAGGTCGTCCGTCGCCTGGTCCGGGGCCGCGCCGGTCCCGTGGTAGCTCCTGGCCTCGGCATGGCTGCCGATGGCGAACGTGCTGCCGGACACCTCGCCGATGTGGATCTGGGGCTGTGGCTCCGTACTGCTCATGGCGGTCGTCTCCTCCCCGGCGGCGTCAGCCTGCCGTGGGTCGTGGCGGCTCGCCACCGGTCGTGGTGGCCCGGGCGTGGTCGCCCACCGCGAAGGTACTGCGGTCCACGGAGTCGATGTTGATGCCGCCGTTGCTGATGTAGATGACCTTCTGCGCGAACTCGTCCGTCTGGTATCCGGCGGCCACGAGCGCCGTCTTCACGCCGTACGCGATGCGGTCCTGCACACTGCGCAGGTAGCGGTCGACGTCCATCGTCTGGAAGAGCGATCCGCTCGGCTCCGCGGCGAGTTCGCGCACCGAGAGGGCCGGGCCCTCGGGGAGTTCGTCGCTCCTGGACTCCCCGGTGGGCCACCGCCAGTTGTGCACGGCGCGCCGGCCGAAGGCCATCAGCGCCTGCCCGGGCGCGCTGGCCGTCTGTGTGAGGACGTTGACCGACTTGCCGAAGAGGTTCTGATTGGCCAGGCGGTACGCCTCGTGGTCGGCGTCCTTGAAGTCCTCGCGGATGGGCAGCAGCACATGCGGCGCCACCTCCAGCATCAGCATCCGGCCCTGGGTGTGGACGCGTACGAAGACCGTGACGACCAACTCGTCCTCCCAGCCGTGCACCCGGATGCGCAGGAAGTGGCGGCGCAGCTCGCCGCCCTCCTCGATCGCCTGGAGCCGATGCTGCTCGAACGCGCGCGGGCCGTACCGGGCCTGATCCCGGCTCGACAGGCCCTCGACGGGGATGAACACGCACTCGTCGATCTGCAACTGGCGCAGCCGGTCCCGTACGACGCGGTTCCGCTGCCCCGGCGCCCCGGACACCTCCCGCAACTGTTCGAGGAAGGGGCGCACCGCGGCCAGCACCGTGGCGTTGTCCAGGGGTTGCTGCTGCGCCGCCGGGTTCGGCCGGAGTTCGACGGCGAGTACCCAGGTGTCGTACGCGGTGCCGGCGCCACAGAACGGACGCGCCTCGTGATAGCGGACCAACGGGGCGTGCTGCTCGCGCCGGATGAGCCGCTTCACCCGGGCGAACCGGTCTCTGTCGATCCGTTCGGCCGGGTCATGGGCGAGCTCGGGGAACTGCTCCGGGGACAGTTCACCGCGCAACACGCGTATGAAGTGCATCTGTTTTCCGGCGACGCACACCGCCATCGCCAGCAGGACGGCCAGCCCCGACCATGACTGGAACGGGGAGCCCGGCTTGAAGGCCGAGTCGGAGAATAACAGGTCGAAGGGGGAAAGGAGGGAGAAGTCCCAACCGTCGTTGCCAGCAGACGCGTTGCCGAACGGGTCTGAGGCTTCGTCATTCTTCTTGGGCTTGTCCTTCTCGTGGCTTTCCCAACCGAAGCCGACCCGCAGGCTCTGCAAGACGAGGTGGGCGAGGAAGAATCGGCCTCCCCAGTGCAGGGCGAAGGCGAATCGCCGGCCACGGCCCCGTGCGCCGGCCTCGCTCCGTAGCCGCTGTCCGAAGGTCAGCAGGAGCCCGGGCACCACCAGGATCAGCAACCACCCCCCGGACACCGCAGTCCCGACCACGAGCAATCCCAACACGCCGCACAGCCAAGCGAGTTCGACCCGTCTGGCGCGCACGGCGTGGGCCAGGACCCGGGTGGCGTCGAAGCCGAGGGAGGGCGCGACGGTCCGGTGCTCGGCGCGGTAGAGCTCTTCGATGACCCGGTCCCGGTACGCCGCGTCCAGATAGGTCCCCGTACACAGCAGCCGGGTGGCTTCGCTCGCGTGCGGGGAGACCGTTGGGAGTGGCGGGGTGGGAGACGGGGGCGGGGGCTGCGGCGGCAGGTGCGGGTTGGTCATGGCCCTCCACGCATCGTCGGCCCATCGACGCGACAGGCCGCCGAGGCCGTTCCAGAACGGGGCCACACAGCATAGGTCGCAGGACCGGGCGGGGCTCGGAGCACGGCCGCTTGTCGGCCAACGTCCCTGTGTTCGGGGCAGTCATGGCCTTCGGAGACGCGACAACGGGCTCCCGGGGCCGGGCGGGTTGTGGCTCTAGGGGGCGCGGCCACAGGCTCTCCGCGCCGGGCGGGCGGGGGCCGGGGGGGGGGGGGGCCCCGGGCCGGGGGCCCCCCCCCCCCGGGAGCACTGGTTGGCGTGGTGGGCAAGGGTTAGTGCGTGGCGTGCGGATTGGCGCGGTGGACGGTGTGATG
>NZ_JBEHZD010000418.1:0-7304 GCF_040240285.1 Streptomyces sp. HSW2009
GCCCGCCCGGGCGCCCCTCCCGCGGGCCCGCCGTCCGCGACCGCCCCCCGTGTGCGGCCCGGCCCCCCGCCCCCGCCCCCGCCCCCGCCCCCCCCGCCCCCGGCGGGGGGGGCGGGGGGGCCCCCGGGGGGGGGCCTGCGGTGGGCTCAGTTCTGGCCGGAGGCCGCCGTCTCGCGGGCGGCGCGCAGCGACTCCTTGAGGGAGCCCATGGTGGCGAGCACGGCCGTCGGCTCGTACCCGCAGTGCGCCATGCAGTTGTCGCAGCGCGGGTCCTTGCCCCGGCCGTACTTGTCCCAGTCGGTCTCCTCCACCAACTGGCGGTAGGTGGGCACGTATCCGTCGCTCATCAGGTAGCAGGGGCGCTGCCAGCCGAAGAGCGAGTAGTTGGGGATTCCCCAGGCCGTGCAGGGGAAGTCGGTCTTGCCCTCAAGGAAGTCCAGGAAGAGCGGGCTGTGGTTGAGCCGCCAGCGGCGCCGGTTGCCGCCGGCGAACGCCTTGCGGAACAGTTCCCTGGTCTGCTCGACGCCGAGGAAGTGGTCCTGGTCGGGGGCCTTCTCGTAGGCGTAGGCGGGCGAGAGCATCATCTCGTCCACCTGGAGGTCGTCATTGAGGTAGTTGAGCACCTCGATGATGGTCTGCGGGGTGTCGGTATTGAAGAAGGTCGAGTTGGTGGTGACCCGGAAGCCGCGCCGCTTGGCCTCCTTGATCGCGGCCACCGCCTCGTCGAAGACGCCTTCCTTGGCGACCGACTGGTCGTGCCGCTCGCGCAGCCCGTCGATGTGCACGGTGAAGGCGAAGTAGGGCGAGGGGGTGAACTTGTCGAGCTTCTTGCGGAGCAACACCGCATTGGTGCACAGGAAGACGTACTTCTTGCGCTGCACCAACTGCCGTACGATCTCGTCGATCTGAGGGTGCATCAGCGGTTCGCCGCCGGCCAGCGACACCATCGGCGCACCCGATTCGAGGACGGCGCCGACCGCCTGCGCCACCGGCATCCGCTGCTTCAACACGCCGGCCGGGTGCTGGATCTTGCCGCACCCCTCGCAGGAGAGGTTGCAGGCATAGAGCGGTTCCAACTCCACGATCAGCGGGAACTTCTCGCGCCGCCTGATCACTTTCTGTTCAAAGAGATACGTCCCGACCCGGATGGTCTGACGGAGCGGCATGGCCATCTAGCTCACCTCCTGGAGAGCGGTAAAGAACGGTGCCATTGGCAGAAAGCAGGGAGGATCGAGCGGAGTACCCGGAAGGCGGATATTCCCCCGCGCAGGGTGCCGATGCGCAGCAGCTCATGTTCCGGAGCGTCCACGATCACCCGTACGGCCGCAACCGGGCGTGGTCCGGCGCCGACCGCGGTGCGCAGCGTGGCCGCGGACTCCATGTCCACGGCCAGCGCGCCGGTCGCCCGCAGCCGGGCCCGCTCGACGCCGCGCACCACGTGGTCGGAGCCGGCCACCGGGCCGACGTGCACGGCCGGCGCCGCGCCCCGGGCCCGCCGGGGCAGCTCGGCGAGCGCCTTGGCCAGCACGTCGGCCCCGGTGCAGGCGGTGACGCCCGATGCGTCCCGGGTCTCGTCGGCGACGACCAGGTCGCCGGGGTGCATGCCGGGGACGAGCCCGGCACAGAAGCCGGTGGCGATCACGGCGGCCGGGCGCCGAACACCGGGCCCGCCGGCCGCCTGGCCCGGGCCCGGGGTGTCGTCAAGCTCCTGCGCTTCGTACGGGCCGTGGACGTCGTACGGGCCCCGGGCGTCGCAAGGCTCGTACGGGCAGTGCGGGTCCTGCGCGTCCGGTGCCTGCTGGGGCGGGGCGGTCGGGGGCGGGGCGCCGGGTGGCTGGCGGTCGGCGGCCAGGATGCGCAGTATGGAGCGCTCCGCGGCCCGCGGGCCCATGCCGGTGCGCAGCAGCACCATCGGGCCGGCGGCTGCGCTGCGGTCGCCGCCGCGCAGCGCCCGCCGCTCGATGCCGAGCGCGCAGACCACCAGCAGCGGTGGCACCCCGCCGTGCCGTGCGGCGGAACTCTCCGCCATCAGCCCCCCTGTCGCTTCGCCCCGAACGGCTGCGCGTGGACGTAGCGGCCGAGCGCGGTGATCGGGAAGACCATCCGGTACAGGTGGTAGTTGATGGAGAAGTCCCAGGGGAAGCCGGTGCCGGTGAAGTACGGCTCGTCCCAGCTTCCGTCCGCGCACTGGGTCTCCACCAACCAGGTGACCCCGCGGCGCACCGCCTCGCCCTCCCGCTCGCCGGCCGCGAGCAGCGCCAGCAGCGCCCAGGCGGTCTGCGACGCGGTGGAGGTGCCGCGGCCCACCCACTCCCGCTTGCGGTAGGAGCGCTGATCCTCGCCCCAGCCGCCGTCCTCGTTCTGCACGCTCTCCAGCCAGCTCACGGCGCGCCGGATGGCCGGGTGTGTGGTGGGCATGCCCGCAAGGGCCAGGGCGGGCACCACGGACCCGGTGCCGTACAGGTAGTTGGTGCCCCAGCGGCCGAACCAGGCGCCGCTGGGCTCCTGGTCGGCCAGCAGCCAGTCGATGCCGCGCTGGGTGCGGGGGTCATCGCGCTCGCCGAGGGCGACCAGCATCTCCACCACGTGCGCGGTGACATCCGCCGACGGCGGGTCGATGACCTCGCCGAAGTCACAGAACGGCAGCCGGTTGGGGAACGGGCTGGCGTTGTCGGCGTCGAAGGCGCCCCAGGCGCCGTTGCGCGACTGCATGCCGAGGTTCCATTCGGCGCCGCGCTGCATGGCGTGCTGCACGCGCTCCGGGTCCGGATGGTCGACCCGGTCCAGGGCGAGCACCACCTCGGCGGTGTCGTCGATGTCCGGGTAGTTGTCGTTGTGGAACTCGAACGCCCAACCACCCGGGCGGAGTTCGGGCCGGCGCACCGACCAGTCGCCCGGCTTGAAGATCTGCTCGTCGAGCATCCAGTCCACGGCGCGCACCAGGGCGGGGTGGTCGCCCGGCACGCCCGCGTCGGCGAGTGCGATGGTGGCCAGGCAGGTGTCCCACACCGGCGACTGGCACGCCTCGACCATCCGGACCGGCTCGCCGTCCGCGTCCTTGCTCCAGATCGCGAACCGGTCGAGGGAGGCCAGCCCCGCGCGCAGCACCGGGTGGTCCAGGTCGTAACCGAGCAGGTGCAGCGCGATGATCGAGTACACGGCGGGCGGTTGGATGCCGCCCCAGCAGCCGTCGCTCTCCTGCCGCTCGATGATCCAGCGCGCACAGGAGTGGATGGCCGCCTTGCGCACCGGCCGCAGGTTGACCTTGCGGTACGCGTGCAGGGCGCGGTCCAGGCGTTGGAAGGCGCCGTCCCAGGTGGTCGGGGGTGCCAGCGGGCGCGGCGGGTTGGGGCGCAGCGGGTCGGTGTGCAGCTCGTCCAGGCCGAAGGGGGCGGGCCGCACCGGGCGCTTGGCCGAGACGATGGTGAGCGGCACGATGGTCTGCCGGGCCCAGCAGCCGAAGTCGTAGATGTTGAGCGGCACCCAACTGGGCACGTAGATCAGCTCGGGGGGCAGCTCGGGCAGGTCCTCCCAGCGCCACCAGCCGAAGAGGGCGAGCCAGATGCGGGTGAACACCCGGCTGGCCGCGATGCCGCCGGCCCCGCGGACCCAGGCGGAGGCGGCGGCCATGTGGGGCGCGTCGGGCTCGTCCCCGGCCAGCCTGAGCGCCACGTACGCCTCCACCGTCGCGGAGACCTCGGGCGGCCCGCCGTGGAAGGTGGTCCAGGTGCCGTCCTGGCGTTGTCGGGAGCGGATGTGGCGGGCCCCCGCCGCCGTGACGGCGGGGTCCTGGATGCCGAGGAACTGACGGAGCAGGAGGTCTTCGGCGTCCATGGAGACGTTGGTCTCCAGGTCGCCCTTCCACCACCCCTGCTCGTCCTGGCGCGCCAGCAGGTTGTCGACGGCCCTGGCCGTCGTCTGCCGGGCCGCCGCTAAGGTCGTGGACGATTCGACGGCTGTCGCTGTCATGGCTTCCCCTTTCGCAGTCCGTTCTCTGCCGTGCTGGGGTTGCGTCGGGAGGCGCCACGGTCGACACCTCCCGGCGACCGCGAGCTAGGTGTGGTGGCTGTGCCTGATGGGGTGCTCCAGAAGACCCCGGTGTCTCATCTGCGGGTCATCCCTCTCGTACGACGACGAAGTCGGCGAGCGCCACCAGTTGCGCTCGTACCGCTGCGGGCATGTCTACCTCGTGCAGTGCCGCCACGGCTGTGGCGTGCTGCCGGCGGGCTTCCTGGAAGGTCCACTCCCGGCCGCCCGCCTCTTCGATCAACGCCGCCCGGCTAGCGAACTCTTCCTCATCGAAGTCAGCAATGTCATCCGTTTTCCCGACGTGGCTGGCGTCGGCCGCCAGAATTCGGGCCAATCGCTCGGAAGCGGGCCCGTCGGCGGCGAGCGCGGCGACGACCGGGAGGGACTTCTTGCGCTGGCGCAGGTCGCTCCACGGCCGCTTGCCGGTGGCCACCGGGTCGCCCCAGATGCCCAGCAGGTCGTCGACGGCCTGGAAGGCGAGCCCGAGGTGGTAGCCGTAGGTCTCCAGGGTGTCGGCCATCCGGTCGTCGGCGCCGCCGAGCACCGCACCGATGGAGACCGAACAAGCCAACAGCGCCCCGGTCTTGTTGCCCTCCATGTCCAGGCACTCCTGGACGTTGACCCGCCCCCGCTGCTCGTAGGCGATGTCCTGGGCCTGGCCGTCGATGAGGCGGCGGGTCGCGGCGGTCAGCCGGCGGGTCGCCCGGCCGGCGTCGACCGTGCCCAGCTCCAGGAGCACCTCGTTGGCCAGCGCAAACAGCGCGTCGCCGACCAGGATGGCCTGCTCGGGGCCGTGCACCTTCCAGACGGTGTCGCGGTGTCTGCGCTGCTCGTCGCCGTCCATCAGGTCGTCGTGCAGCAGCGAGAAGTTGTGCACCAACTCGACGGCGACCGCGCCGGGCAGTCCGACCTCGGCGGCGGCGCCCGCGGCCTCGGCGGAGAGCAGGGCGAGCGCCGGGCGGACCGCCTTGCCGCCGTCGCCGGCCGCGGGGTTGCCCTCGGCGTCGATCCAGCCGAAGTGGTAGGCGGCGACGGTGTTCATGGGCGGGGCGAGCCGCTCGACGGCTTCGCGCAACACGGGCGTCACGAGGGTGCGACCGCGGGCCAGCATGGCGCTGACGTTCGCGGTCGCGACGGGGATGGCCGGAGTCACGGTTTCTCCTCTGTTTCCGGTCACTGTGCTCATACCGCCTCCCGCAGCGGGCTGCGGTGCGGCCGGCCGAGCTCGGAGAGCGCCGCGCCGGCGGCGCTCAGCCCGCGGCGCACCGCGCTCTCCATGGTCGCCGGCCAGCCGGTGGCGGTCCACGCACCGGCCAGGAAGAGGCCGGGCGCGTTCGTGGGGGCGGGTGGGCGCAGCCGGCCCACACCTGGTGCGGGAGCGAAGGTCGCGGTGCGCTCCCGGGTGACGAAGAAGTCCCGCACCGTCGCGCCGCGGGCGGCGGGCAACAGCCTGGCCAGCTCAGGCAAGTAGCGCTCGCGCAGCCGGGACACGGGTTGGTCGATGTCGTCGTGGGCGGCCGACTGGGAGACCGCCAGGTACTGGCCGGTGCCGGCGGGCAGGCCGGAGGTGTCGGAGCGGTCGAAGACCCACTGCACCGGGGAGCCGATGGCCACGAAGAACGGGCGGCGCAGCACCGGACGGTCGTAGACCACGTGCAGGTTCAGGATCGGTGCGGTGCCGATCTTCAGCAGGCGGCCCGGGTCGTCGAGCGCGCCGGTGGGCAGCAGGGCGTGTGCGTCCTGCTGGGGCAGCGCGAGGACGACCGTGTCGGCCGTCAGCCGGGTGCCGGCGTGCGGCGCGGTCTCCACCTGCACGTCCCAGCGGCCGTCGGGGCCGCGGTCGAGACCGGTGACGCGGCTGCGCAGCTCGATGCCGACGCCCGCGGCCTCCAGGGTGGCGCGGGCCCGGGTGTCGTGCAGTTCGCCGAGCGGCACCCGGGGGATGCCGATGTCGGCGTGGCCCGGCTCGGTGAGCAGGCCGGTCTTGAAGACCATGGTGGCCAGGCCGAGCGAGCACTGCGCGGAGCGGGCGTTGAGGGTGGCGACGGCCACCACGTCCCACACGGCCTCGATCGCCCGGGCCGACTGCCCCTTGCGACGCAGCCAGTCCCCGAAGTTGAGGGTGTCGAGGGCCGGGTCGTACGGGTCGAGCGACTTCAGTGCGAGGGCGGCCCGGCCCACGGCAGCCCGCTCGATCGGCGAGAGGTGGGGGTAGGTGGCGAGGGTGGCTGCCAGGTGCAGCGGCACCGGCAGCGCGGTCCTGCGCAGCCGGCCCAGCCGCGGCTTGCTGCGCCCCACGTCGAGCACGGGGACGTCCAACCGGTCCTGGAGCGGCGCCAGATGGCTGGCTCCGATGCGGTCGAGGAACCAGCCGTAGCCGGTGCAGCAGCGCAGGTAGACGTGTTGCCCGTTGTCGATGGTGAGCTCGCCCACCGGCGATGACCGGCGGAAGGAGAACGCCGCGCCGCCGAGCCGGGGCCGGCCTTCGAGGAGGGTCACCCGCACGCCCGCGTCGGCGAGGGCGAGCGCGGAGGTGATCCCGGCGAGGCCGCCTCCGACGACGACGGCGCTCTGGCCCCCGGGCGAACGGCGCTCAGGGTCCGTGGTCGATGTCATCGTGCGCCCCTTTCTCGGCTGCGACGGGGGACGCCGCTGCGCCCCGTAGGGTTGCCCCGCTCGCGGGGGTCTCACGCTGCGTACCGCGGGAGAAGTGCGGGATTCCTGGCGTACGGAGTGGCCGGGCGGCGTGCGGGGCGTGCGTCCGGACCATCAACCGCGCCCCCCGGGCGCCCGCCGGGTCGCGGTGCGGGCGTCGACCCCGGCGAGGCCGCGCACGGCGACGTACGCCTTCTCCCGGCCGGGCAGCGACACCCGGCCGTGCAGCACGGCCGTGGGGTCCTTGGCGATGCGCTCCAGGAGCCTGCGGTAGATGCCGGCCATGGCGGCCACGCAGGCGCCGCTGCGCCGGTCGAGCAGCGGCAGGAGTTGGAAGCCCTCGGCGAACAGGCCGCGGGCACGCCGGGCTTCGAAGTGCACCAGGCCGGTGAAGTCGGCGCCGGCGGGCGGCGTGCTGCCGTGGAACCCCGCCGAGCAGCCGAACTTGGCCAGGTCGTCCGACGGCAGGTAGGTGCGCCCGTTGGCCGCGTCCTCCCGAACGTCCCGCAGGATGTTGGTGAGTTGGAGGGCGAGCCCGAGCGTGTCGGCGTACTCGGCGGCGCGCGCGGCGCCCCCCCCCCCCCCCCCCCCCCCGCGGCCCGCCCCCCCCCCCCCCCCCC
>NZ_JBEHZD010000419.1:0-7284 GCF_040240285.1 Streptomyces sp. HSW2009
GGGGGGGGGGGGGGGGGGGGGGGGGGGGGGGGGGGGGGGGGGGGGGGGGGGGGGGGGGGGGGGGGGGGGGTGGGGGGAGTGGGGCCGCGGGGAGTGGCGTGGGTGTCCTCCGCTCCTCCTTCTCTTCCTTCTCCTCCTGCTCTCTCCTCGCGCTCCTCCCCTTCTTCTCTCCGTTCTCCGTCCCCGTCCTCGTCTCGGTTGGGGGCTCCGTACTGCCGCGACCGCTCGGGGGCAGCGGCGCCGCGGCCTGATCTCCCGTGCGGCCTCCGGTGGATTTCGTGCCTTTCGCGGGCGGCGCGAAATCCATTGCTTTCCGCTGCTTTCCGCGCGCCGCGCCGCGTTCCGTACCACCCCGCCGTTCGCGGGCCTTTCGCGTACTCCTCGCGCATTTCTCGTGCGCGTCTGGTGTGGCTCGCGCGCCCGGTGGGTCCGGCGGGGCCCGGGGCGGCCGGGGTGGTACGGGACGCGTCCGGTGTGCCGTCGCGGATTTCTTCACCGCTTCTCCGGGCGATCTGCTCCACTTCCGCGCCAGCGGCGTACCTGCGGCGTGCATTCGGCCCGTACGGCGGTGCGGGGCGTGGGAGCGTGTCCGGCGCGGTCGGATGGTTTGGCGGGAAACTGGGCCGGGATTCTGGTTTGCGCGTAAAGGCGAATCCCTCCGGAAAACGCCCGAGTTCCCTGCCGCGCGCTCCACCGGAAAAGAAGTGGCCGCCCCCCGTACGCTGGCAGGTATGACGACGACGGGGGAAGCCGTGGAACCGGGTGCGCGGGGCGCGCCGGCCGGGCCGTGGTGGTGGGAACGGCGCCGCAGCATGGTGTTCGACGTGGCGATAGCCCTTGCGTCGGCGGGCGAGTGCCTGCTTGAGGGCCTGGACTTCGCCGGCGAGGCGAACATCCCCAGCGGCTTCGGCGCCGTCCTCGGCCTGATCGTCGGCAGCGTGCTGCTGGTGCGGCGGCGGTGGCCGATCGTCGTGGTGCTGGTGTCCATCGCCGCCTCCGCGGCCTCGATGGGCGTCATGCTGACGATCATCGGCCTGTACACGATGGCCGCGGCCGGGCTGCCGCGCCGGGTCCTCGGCGTGCTGTCCGGCATGTCCATCAGCGGCACACTGATCGTCACGGTGGTCAAGTTCCGGCAGGACATGGCCAAGGACGGGTACGACCCGCCGGTCTGGGTGGCCGGCATCGTCGCGCTGCTGATGGCGGTGGGCGTCACGGTGCCGCCGGTGCTGTCGGGGTTGTACGTGGGTGCGCGGCGTCGGCTGGTGGAGAGCCTGCGGGAGCGGGCGGACGGCCTGGAGCGGGAACTTTCGCTGCTCGCCGACCGGGCCGAGGAGCGCGCCGAGTGGGCGCGGAACGAGGAGCGGACCCGCATCGCCCGCGAGATGCACGATGTGGTCGCGCACCGGGTCAGCCTGATGGTGGTGCACGCGGCGGCCCTCCAGGCCATCGCGCTGAAGGACCCGCACAAGGCGTCGAAGAACGCGGCCCTGGTGGGCGACATGGGCCGGCAGGCGCTGACCGAACTGCGGCAGATGCTCGGTGTCCTACGGGCCCATGAGGGCCAGGGCGGCGGGCGGGCGGACGTCGGGGCGGTGCCGCTGGCGTCGGTGGCGGCCGTCGCGTCGGCTGCCTCCTCGTCCGCCGCTGCCGCCGCGTCGTCGGCGTCGGCCGCCGGATCGGCCGCCGCCGGCGCGCCCCCGGCGCCGCCCGCACCCCCCCGCCCCGCGCGGTGCGCGCGGGGGGCGCGGGTCGCGCAGTCGCGGGCGGCGGGCATGACGGTGGAACTGCTGGTGGAGGGCGAGGACCGGAGCTACGCGGCGGCGGTGGAGGCCACCGCGTACCGCGTCGTCCAAGAGGGCCTGACCAACGTGCACAAGCACGCGCCGGGTGCCGAGACCCGGGTACGGCTCGCGCGGCGCCCAGCCGAGGTGGCGGTGCTGGTGGAGAACGGCCCGTCCGACCAGGCGGCGGCCGATGCGGGGCTGCCCAGCGGCGGCAACGGGCTGGTCGGGATGCGGGAGCGGGTGGCCTCGCTGGGCGGCGGCTTCGTGTCGGGCCCCACCGACGCGGGCGGCTTCCGGGTCTCGGCGGTCCTCCCTGACCGCGCGGCCCGCCCCCAGCCCACCGAGCCCCCGTCCCCGGTGCCGGCCCCCACCACGACGGACGCCCCCGCTGCTCCAGCCGCCGCGTACCAGGACCGCCCGGCTACCGAGGAGCGGACGACCGTACCGGACCAGGCAACACCGGCCCGCCGCGCACAGGACCGAACAACGAGCGAGCAGCCCCCGACGCCCTCGTCCCCCCACCGACCGCCCGGCCCCATCCCCGAACCGGCCGAACAGCGCGGCGGCCCGGCGGCTTGACCAGCCCCCGACCCCCCCCCAGCCGGCGGGCCTGCGCGACGGCGGGGTTGAACGGGTTGTATGCGGCGCGGCCTCTCCGCATGCGGGTTGTATGCAACGCAGCGGCTCTGGATACCGGTTGCATGCAAGCCGCGGGCCCCGGATGCGGGATGCATGCAACGCGACGCCCTCCGGATACCGGTTGTATGCCAGCCGTGGGCTCCGGATACGGGATGTATGCAACGCCACCCCGCCCGGATACAGGTTGTGTGCAACGCCGCCCCACCGTATGCGAGTCGTATGCGGCATGAGTGCGGCCTGCGCCTGGCCGCGCCGTCTGTGTACGGCTTGAGTGCTGCATGTATGCATCCGCGCGCGACATGTACGCATCTGCGCGCGACATGTATACAACCGGGGCGCCCCGGAGCGCGGCTCCTACGCCCGACCGAGCGCCCCGCTTCCACCGCCACCCCGTGCGCGGCGTACCCCGTGCGTGCCGCTCAGTCCCGCCGCTCAGGCGCTCGCGCTCGCGTCCGTGCCCGGCTGCTCGGCGAGGGTCAGTCTGGTGGGGCGGGTGCCGGTGACCAGGGTGGTGAGGGCGCGGTCGATGTCGCCGCCGAGGAACCAGTCGCCGGTGTGGTCGAGGCTGTAGACGCGGCCTTCCGCGTCGATCGTCAGCAGGGCCTGGCCGTCCGCCTCCTGGCCCAGTGGGCAGACCTCGGTGCCGAGGGCGCGGCCGAGGTCGGTGAGGGTGCGGGCCAGGTGCAGGCCGTGGAGGGGGTCGATCCGGAACGGGGTGGGTGCGAGGTGTCGGCCGGTGGCCGGCGGGCGGACGTGCAGCCCGCCGAACTCGGCCCACGCCTCGCCGGCCGCGGGGAAGATGATGTGCCGGTGGCCGCCGGGGGACTCGTGGGCCCGTAGGGCGTCGGCCCAGGTCTCGGCCTGCCGGATGTCCCAGCGGCCCGGCGTCCAGCCGGCCTCGCGCAGCGCGGCGTCCAGCGCCACGGGGAACCGGGTCGCGGCCGTACGGTCGAAGGCGCGCATCACGTCAGCCTCGCTTCTTCGGCTGGCCGGCCTGGGCCGGGGCGGGGACGTCCACCGCGCGGACCCCGAACTGGATCAGCAGCGGGGCGCAGGAACGGCAGGGCGGGGCGTACGAGCCGTGGGCCGGGTCGCCGTCCTCGCGGATGTGCCGTGCGGTGATCTTGGCGTGTTTCAGTGCCCGGCGGGCCTCACCCTGGGTGAGCGGCTTGCGGGCCGCGCGCTTGCTGCGGCTCGACTCGGCGTGGGTGAGGAACCGGGAGAGCAAGATCGCTTCCGGGCAGCGGCCGGTGAACCGCTCGCGCTGGCCGCTGCCGAGCGTGTCGAGGAAGTCCTGGACCAGCGGGTGCAGCACGGGCGGCTGGTCGCCCCGGCCCGCGGTGCAGGTCAGCGTCTGACCTCGGACGGAGAGCGCCGCCCCGACGGTGGGCAGGATGCCGTCTCGCCGGTGGAGTAACGCCGGTACGGCGTCCCGGCCGTCGGTGTTGCTCCAGCTCAGCCGGGGGTCGCCCGGTGCGGACACGGCGTCGCCGCGATCCTGTGTGGTGTGCATGGTGGTGCTTCCCTCCAGGTGCAATCCCCCTGTTGCGGGGGTCAGCCTGCCAAATGGGACGCGTGGTGCGGAAGTCAGGTGTGCCCCGATGCGGGTTGCCGTCCGATACGTCACCGTCGCGTGACGGGTAGTCGCTGTGGGGGCGACACACCGTGTGTTTTCAGCCGATGGTCTGAGACAGTGCGACCCATGCGTACATACATCCGGCGTGCTGCGGTCGCCGCCGTCGTCGTTCCCCTGCTGGCCGTAACGGCCGCGTGTTCCGGCGGGGCGGACGGCGGGGGCGCGGGCGGTGCCGGCGAACGGGGGCGGACCGGAGCCCAGGGGGCCGACCGGAGCCCGGGCGGCGAGGCCGCGCAGGACGGGGCGAAGAACGGGCCGCAGGGCGGGGGCCCGAACGCCGGTGGTGGGGGCGGCAAGGAGTCGGCCACCGCGCCGCTGGACGACGATGCGCTGCGCCGCGCGCTGCTCCGTAAGGGCGACGTACCGGGGTACGAGGTGCGCCGCGGCCCGGCCGACGCGCTGCCCGCCGAGGCGACGCTCGCCGCGGACCGCCCCGCATGCCAGCCGATCGCCGACGCGCTCGGTTCCCGCCCGAAGTACCCGCGGACCGGTTACGTCTCGGCCAGCCTCACCAAGGGCGACCTGACCCGCGCGCCCGGCGGCACCCTGACCCAGCTCCTGCTGGCCGCCTACCGCTCCGGCGACGCCCGGAAGTGGCTGGCCGACCTGCGCGGGGCGGTGGCCGGCTGCCCCGGCTTCACGGCCAGCGACAACGAGGGCGACCACCAGTCCCTGACGATCACGCCGGGCCGGGACCTGGCCGTGGGGGACGCGTCCGTGAGTTTCCTCATGCGGGACAAGGCCGGAACGGACGCACCGGTCTCCATCACTGTGGTACGTACCGGGGACAACACGGCCACGTATCTGTCCGTCGGTACGAGCGGGAAGCCCGCCCCGGTGGCGCGGGCGGTGGCGTACGAGCAGCACCGTCGCATCATGGACGCCGGGAAGCTCCCGTAGCGCTTCCTTCGCGGAAGATGGCAATTTTTCATAGGGAATGAAGGGGTCTGTCCCGGGGGGCCCGGCGGGTTGCCGGGGGCGGTTTCCGCGGTTGCGCCACCGCATAGGCTGTCGGTAGTAGCCAGCAGCAGCAGGGGGCAACCGCCATGACGACAGGTCGGCTCGGGCACACCGCGCCACCGAACACGGCCTACGCCGGGCAGGTCGTGCACTTCCCGGACCCGGTCCGGGCTGCCCGACACCCGCACGGGGTCCGGGTGGACGAGAGCGGCTATCCGGACTTCACGCCGTACGCCAAGGCGGCCGTGGAGATCGCGGAGCCCCCGGACGGGTTCGGCGTCGACGAACTGCGGCTGACCGACTTCGTCTCGGCCAACGCGGCCCTGCACGCCGCGGGCCACGAGCTGTGGGCCGGCGACACCTCGTCGGTGGCCACGCCGCACGGCTGGACCTGGCACCACGTCGCCGGGACCCGCCGGGTGCAGTTGGTGCCGGTCGAGGTGAAGGCCCTGCTGCGGCACCACGGCGGCCTCGCGACGGCCGGCGTCGACCAGGACAAGCGCGGCACCAGGCCGCTCCAGGAGACCCGCCCGGTCCACTTCGGGCTGCCCAAGCGCGGCCTGTCGGTCACCGAGGACGAGGTGCTCGGCGTCGAGGAGGACCTCGGCTACCGGCTGCCCGACGCCTACCGCGCCTTCCTGAAGGCCGCCGGCGGCTGCGCCCCGGTCGGCGCGGCGCTCGATCCGGAACTCGGCCTCCTGGTCGACCAGCCGTTCTTCACGGTCCGCGACGAGGCGGCCGTCAACGACCTGGTCTACGTCAACAAGTGCCTGCGCGACCACTTCACCAAGGACTACCTGGGCGTCGGCTTCGTCCAGGGCGGCGTGATCGCCGTGAAGGTGCGCGGCGCGGCGCTGGGCTCGGTGTGGTTCTGCGCGTACGACGACGCCAGGGACCGGGACGGCTGGGGCGTGCAGGACCGGGTGGCGGAGCTGCTGCTGCCGTGCGGTGACGACTTCGACGCCTTCCTGCTGCGGCTCGCGGGCAACCCGCCGGAGTTGGAGACGGTGGCGAACTTGATGGTGGACGGCGGCTTCGCGTACGTCGTCCCGGTGGAGGGGTGAGCGCGATGGTGACCTTCGCGCAGGCGCAGGAGCGCGCGGAGCAGTGGGTCAACGGCGACGTCCCCCGCTACCAGCAGCGCGAGGTGCGGGTGCGGGAGTTCGACCTGGGCTTCGTCGCCTGGGCCGAGGACCGTCCCGACGGCCCCTCACGGGCGGCCGGCACCCAGGGCGCCCGGCTGGTCATCGCCCGCGACAGCGGCGAGACCACGCTGTGGCCCGGACTGCCGGTGGGCGAGGTGATCCGCCGGTACGAGGAGGAGTACGGGGCCGCAGCCGAGGCGCCCCCGGCCCCCGCCGCCCCCTCCGGCCGGCTCGACCTGGAGGCCACGTCGTTCCTGCTGACACCCCCGGAGTGGCTCCAGGAGGCGGCGAACACGCTCGGCGGCGGCATCTCCACCCGCCGCCCGACCGGCGGCACGTCGGAGACTGACACGCCGCTCGCCGCGGCCGGCGCGGCAGGTTCTGGTGCGGCTGGCGGTGCCGCTGGTGCCGCTGGTTCCGATGGAGCGGCTGGCGCTGGTGCCGGTGGCGCTGGCAGTGCAGGTGGCTCCGGTGGTGCTGACGTTTCCGGCCGTACGGGCAGTGCAGCGGGTACGGGCGGTGCCGCCGGCACTGGCGGCTTGGACAGTACGGGCAGCTTGGGCAGTACGGGCGATGCCACCGGCACCGGCAGCTCGGCGAGTACCGGCAGCTCGGCGAGTACGGGCGATGCGGTGAGTACGGGCGGCGCGGGCAGTGCCGCCGGTGCGGAAGGTGTCGCCGGCCGGTCGGCGGCGGGGACGCCCGGGGGCGGCACGCCCGTGCCCGGTGCGGCGGCCACCGCCCACTTCGGCCAGCGCGCCGACGGCGCGGCCGGATCGGCCGCACCGAGCGGATCGGCCGGGACGAACGAGCACGGCGGGCAGGGCGGTTCGGCAGGCTCGGGCGGAGGGGCCGCCGGTTCGGCCGGTTCGCTCGGTGCGGGCGGTGCGCTCGGCGCGGCCGGTGCTGACGACGGCGCGGACGAGATCCCCACCCAGCCGATGGAGCCGCCGGCCGGCTCCGCATCCGACGGTTCCGGCGCGCTCGGTGCATCCGGTGCGCTCGGCGTGCCGGCGGCGCCAGGCGTGCCCGCCGCGCCGGCGTTCCCGGCCGCGCCGGGGTCGGCCTTCCCTGCGGCGCCGGGCTCCGGCTCCGGCCCGGCCGGGCCGTCCTGGGA
>NZ_JBEHZD010000042.1:0-27011 GCF_040240285.1 Streptomyces sp. HSW2009
GGGGCGGGCGGGGGGGGCGGCGCGGGGGGGGCCCCCGGGGGGGCGCCCCCCCCCCCCGCCCCCCCCCCCCCCCCCCCCCCCCCCGGGGGCCGGGGGGGGGGAACCCCCGGGACCCCGTTCGGGCAGGGAGACGCGGATGCTGCTGGACGGCCCTCAGCGGTGGCGGGCCGACCCGCCGAACCCCGGGCGGCCAGGTCAGGCCCGGCCCGGGGCGGCCGGCACCGACCGCACCGGTGAACCAGGCCCCCGCGACCGCGACCAGGACGGCGAGGAACCGGAGTACGCGCTGCCGCCCCTGGTCGACCAGTACGGCACCGGCGTCTCGCATGGTGAACTCGGACTCGGCTCATTTGAGTCACTTCTCGCCGAGGCCGTCGGCTCACACGGGCCGGCCCCGCCCGGCACCACCTTCTTCGACACCTGGGTGGGGCTCGCGGTGCGCCGCTGGTGCCCGCCGCTACTCGGCCTCGCCCCGCACTGCACACCCGCCCACTACCTCGCCGCCCGCCGCGAGGTGGGCGCCTACCGGGCCACCCGGCTGCTGCTACGGAGCTCGGGCGTGGGCGCGTACCTGCTGGCGGATGCGGGGGGCGGGACGGACGAGGCGGGTGCGGTGGACCTGGCCGGGGGCTCGTGCCCGGCTGGGCGCCCGTACTCGGCTGGTGGCTCCCACGCGGTCGGCGACCCGTACCCGGCCCGTGGCCCCCGTCCAGCCGGTGGCCCGTACCCGGCCGGTGGCCCGCATCCCGCTGCCGGCGGCTTCGCTGTTGCTGGCTGCCGCGTCGGTCTCGGTGCCCGTGCCGTCCCCGACGCCGGTGACGCGCCGTTCTCGGCCGCCGAACTCGCCTCGGCCGCGGACGCCCCCGTGCACCGGGTGCTGCCGCTGCGGCGTTTCGCGGGGCGGCTGGCCGACGCCGCGACCAGCACGCGCGGCTTCCTCGACGCGCTGGCGGACTCCCTGGCCCCGGCCCCGCAGCACGTCGTCGCCCTCGCCCTCACCGTCGACGGGCCCCTCCCCGGGGCCGCGCCCGACGGTGCGGCGGTGTGGCGGGCCGCCGACCACTGGCTGCGCGACCGCCGCCCCGGCCCCTCGCCAGCCGCCCCGGCCCTCGTCCACCACCTGCTGTGGAGCGCCGTCGCCAGCGGGCTGCCCGTCCAACTGCACTGCCGTGAGCGCGTGGACGTCGGCGCCTTCCTGGCCGCGACGCGCGGCTACGGCACCCACCTGGTGCTGCTGCCGGGGCCCGGGCCGCGCGCGGGCGCGGGCGCGGGCGCCGGCCAGGACCACCTGTGGGCGGCCCGGCTCGCGGCGCTCTTCCCGCACGTGTACGCGGACGCCGGGCCAGCGCCCCAGGAGACGCTGCGGCACGCGCCGTTCGGCAAGCTCATGTTCGCCACCGGGGCGTGGGCGCTGCCCGAGCTGTACGTGGTGGCCGCGCGGCAGTTCACGGAGGCGATGGGGCGGCTGGTGCGGGAGTGGACTGCGGACGGGGTGTGTGCCGAACCCGATGCGTGGCGCATCGCCGCGCTGGTGGCGGCGGGCACCGCCCGCCGGGTCTACCGGCTACCGGCTCCTGCCGGCTCCTCCACGACGGGCTGAAGCGCCTCGTGCTCGCCGGTGGGCCCGTCCGGGAGAGCGTCCGGCGGCGGCGTGCCCCGGTCCCGCAGGACGAGGAAGACCCGCAGCACTGCGATCCACACCAGGCAGGAGCCGAGCATGTGCATCCCGACGACGAACTCCGGCAGGTGCGTGAAGTACTGCACGTAGCCGATCAGGCCCTGCGAGAGCAGCACCACGAAGAGCTCGACGACCCGGCGCGCGGCGGGGTGCGGCGCCCGGACCGCGCGCAGCGTGAACCACAGGGCCACGGTCAGGCCGAAGACGATGTAGACGAAGTCGACGTGGAGCTGGGTGATCTCCTGCCAGTCCAGCGGGATGCGGTGCACCTTCCGCGCGTCGCCCGCGTGCGGCCCGGAGCCGGTGACCACGGTGCCGATGACGATCAGCGCCGCCGCGGCACCGACCAGCAGCCAGGACAACTGCCGCACCGCGGTGGCGACCAGCAGCCGCGGCGCGTCGTCGCCCTCGCGGGTGCGCTGCCAGGTGATCACGGCGACCGTCAGCAGCACGGTGGAGAGCAGGAAGTGCGAGCTGACGATGTACGGGTTCAGCCCGGTCAGCACCGTGATGCCGCCGACCACGGCGTTGCCCATCACGATCCAGAACTGCAACCAGCCGAGCCGGGTCAGCGAACTGCGCATCGGCTTCGCCGCCCGGGCCACGATGATGAAGAACCCGATGACCGCGCAGAGCACGTACGTCAGCAGGCGGTTGCTGAACTCGATGACGCCGTAGATGCCCATGTCGGCGGTGGGCGTCAGGCTGTCGTCGGTGCACTTGGGCCAGGTCTCGCAGCCGAGCCCGGACTGGGTGAGCCGGACGGCCCCGCCCGTCACCACGATGAGGACGGCCATCACCACGGTGACCAGCGCTGCCTGCCGGACCAGGCGCGCGGAGGGCGTCCAGCGGCGGGCGATCAGCTCAAGGGGATTCCACGAATTCGGCACGGGCTCATGGTAGGCCGCACCTTGTGCACCGATTCACGAGGGGTGCCCGGCGCGCCGCACCCTCCCGTACGCGCTGCATCCGCGCAGCTCACGGGCGCCTCGGGGGTGATCTTGGGGGCTCCGCTACTCCCAGCGGAAGAAGCGTCCCGCGGCGCCGAGGCCGAGTACCGCCCAGACGGCCAGGATGCCGAGGTCCGACCAGGGCACGCCGGCGCCGTCCCGCAGGACGTCGCGCAGGCCGTCGGAGAGCGCGGCGACCGGCAGCAGGTGCAGCGCGTCCGCCAGGCCGTCGGGGAACTTCGACAGCGGCACGATGACCCCGCCGCCGAAGAGCAGCAGCAGGAAGACGAGGTTGGCCGCAGCCAGTGTGACCTCGGCCTTCAGCGTGCCGGCCATGAGCAGCCCGAGGCCGGAGAAGGCCGCGGTGCCGAGCAGCAGGAGCAGTGCGACGGTGGCCGGATTGCCGTGCGGTGACCAGCCGAGCGCCAGCGCGACCGCGGTCAGCAGGGCGATCTGGAGCACCTCGGTGACCAGGACCGCGCAGGTCTTGGCCGCCATCAGGCCCCACCGCGGCAGCGGGGACGCGCCGAGCCGCTTGAGCACCCCGTACCGGCGCTCGAAGCCGGTCGCGATGGCCTGCCCGGTGAACGCGGTGGAGAGCACCGCGAGCGCCAGCACGCCGGGCGCCAGGAAGTCCACCGCGTCGCCGTCGCCGGTGTCCACCACGTCGACCAGGCTGAACAGGGTCAGCAACAGGGTCGGGATGATGATCACGAGCAGCAGTTGCTCGCCGTTGCGCAGCAGCAGCCGGGTCTCCAGCGCCGCCTGCGCCCCGATCATCCGCCCCAGCGGCGCGGCGCCCGGGCGCGGGGTGAAGGTGCCGGCGGTGCCCGTGCGGGCGGCGGCGCCCTCGGGGCCGGTCGGGTCAGCGGTCTCGGCCATCACGCGCGCAGCTCCTTGCCGGTCAGCTCCAGGAAGACGTCCTCCAGGGTGTGCCGCTCCACCGAGAGTCGGTCGGGCAACACCCCGTGCTGGGCGCACCAGGAGGCCACGGTCGCCAGCAACTGCGGCGTGACGTTCCCGGTCACCCGGTACGAGCCGGGCACCAGCTCGGCCGCCGTGCACTCGGCCGGCAGCGCCTTCAGCAGCGAGGCCAGGTCGAGCCCGGGCCGGCCGGTGAAGCGCAGCGAGTTCTCCGCGCCGCCGCGGCACAGCTCCTCCGGGCTGCCGGAGGCGATCACCTTGCCGGCGTCGATGATGTGCACCTGGTCGGCGAGCTGTTCGGCCTCGTCCATGTGGTGGGTGGTGAGGACGACGCCCACCCCGTCCGCGCGCAGCTCGCGCACCAGGTCCCAGGTGGCGCGGCGGGCCTGCGGGTCGAGCCCGGCGGTCGGCTCGTCCAGGAAGACCAGCTCGGGCCGGCCGACCACGGCCATCGCCAGCGCCAGCCGCTGCTGCTGGCCGCCGGAGAGCCGGCGGTAGGTGGTACGGCCGCAGCCCTCCAGGCCGAGCCGGGTGATCAGGGCGTCCACGTCCACCGGGTGGGCGTGCAGCGATGCGGTGTGGCGCAGCATCTCGGCGGCGCGGGCGCCGGGGTAGACGCCGCCGGACTGGAGCATCACGCCGATGCGCGGGCGCAGCGCGGACGCGTCCGCGACCGGGTCGAGCCCGAGCACCCGTACGGTGCCGGCGTCCGGCCGCCGGTACCCCTCGCAGGTCTCGATGGTGGTGGTCTTGCCGGCGCCGTTGGGGCCGAGCACGGCGGTGACGGCGCCGCGGGCGACGGTCAGCGAGAGGCCGTCGACCGCCGTCTTCGTCCCGTACCGCTTGACCAGGCCGACGATCTCGACCGCCGGCGCCTCCCCGGCGGCTTCCCCCGACGCCGGCCCGGTGAGGTGGCTGGGGGAGGGCTCTTCTCGCATGGGCCGCAGTCTACGAAGGCGCGCCGGCGGTTTGGGCGGCAGGGCCATGCTGGCCCGGGCCGACCGCCGCGGGGCCCGACGCCCCTGCCCGGCGCTCCGGCTTGGTGCTTATGCCCCGTACCTCCGCCTTCGGCGTCCCTACCCTGTGCTCCCGCTCGACGTCTCCGCCCCGTTCCCCCGCACCGGCCGGCCCGGAGCCCGCACCTGCGGCCGGCCCGAAGCCCGCTCGCGCGGCCGGCCGTGACCCCGCCCGCATCCCGGCCGGCGGCACGGGCATCCCACCCGGGGCACCGGCCGGTCTGACCAGCGACATAAAGTGGCCGCTCGCCGGGCCGCCGCCGGTTCGCCCGCGCCCGGGTGCCCGTCGGTCCTCCTCGGTCTTCCCTGGTCATCCTTCCTTGGTTGTCTTGGGGCTCGCTCGATCCTGCTTGGCGTCTTCCGGCATGCTCGGTGTCTTTCGTTCGGGCAGGTCGGCGGGGCGGTGGCGGCGGCGGGCGCGTGGGGCTGCGGGGTGGCCGTGGGATGTCCGCGAGGTGGTCGCGGCCTGCCCGCGGGGCGCTCGCCGGGTGCCGGACGGCCTGGTCAGACGGGTTGTCGGTGATCGTTTGCGCAGGTCAACTTAGGTTTCCCTAAGTGACGCACCCCACCGAGCTCCGCTTCAGGGGCGGGTTGTCTCGGTCCAGATAATTACGCAACAATGGCGTTGTGAAATACGCGAGCGAGCACCAGGAGTCCGCGGCCCCGCCGGCCGCGGGGACCGGCACGTCTCCCGTATCCGCCCACGACGACCAGCGCAGCACCCGCAACCGGGTCGCGCGTTCGATCCTCGACCACGGCCCCTCCACGACGGCCGACATCGCCCGGCGGCTCAGGCTCACCCAGGCCGCCGTCCGGCGCCATCTGGACACCCTGGTGACCGAGGGCATCGTCGAACCCCGCGAGCAGCGGGTCTACGGCGCGCGCGGGCGGGGTCGGCCGGCCAAGGTCTTCGCCCTGACCGACTGCGGCCGGGACGCCTTCGACCAGGCATATGACCAACTGGCCACCGACGCGCTGCGCTGGATCGCGCAGTCGGCCGGCGGCGGCGAGATGGGCGAGGCCGCGGTCGCGGCGTTCGCCCGGGCGCGGCTGGCCGCGCAGGCGGCGGGGTATCGAGCGGCGATCGAGGCAGCGGCCCCGGAGTCCCGCACGGAGGCCCTGGCCAAGGCATTGACCGCTGACGGGTACGCTGCTACGGCGCGCAGCGCGCCTAACCCTCACCTGGGTGAACAGCTCTGCCAGCACCACTGTCCGGTTGCGCATGTCGCCGAGCAGTTCCCGCAGCTCTGTGAGGCGGAGACCGAGGTCTTCTCCCACCTGCTCGGGACTCATGTGCAACGTCTGGCCACCATCGCCCACGGCGACGGGGTGTGCACGACGTTCATTCCCAAGAAGAACACCACAGCATCCGCAAGCACGTCCGGGAGGAAACCCGCATGACTCTCCCCACGGAGACTGCTCACCCCGAGCTTGAGGGCCTGGGCACGTACGAATACGGCTGGGCCGACTCCGACGCCGCCGGCGCCGCTGCCAAGCGCGGCCTTTCCGAAGAGGTCGTACGCGACATCTCCGGGAAGAAGTCCGAGCCCGAGTGGATGCTGAAGCTCCGGCTCAAGGGCCTCAAGCTGTTCGGCAAGAAGCCGATGCCCACCTGGGGCTCGGACCTGTCGGGCATCGATTTCGACAACATCAAGTACTTCGTCCGCTCCACCGAGAAGCAGGCCGCGAGCTGGGAAGACCTGCCCGAGGACATCAAGAACACCTACGACAAGCTGGGCATCCCGGAGGCCGAGAAGCAGCGCCTGGTCGCCGGTGTCGCCGCGCAGTACGAGTCGGAGGTCGTCTACCACCAGATCCGTGAGGACCTGGAGGAGCAGGGCGTGCTGTTCCTGGACACCGACACGGCGCTCAAGGAGCACCCGGAGCTCTTCCAGGAGTACTTCGGCACCGTGATCCCGGCCGGCGACAACAAGTTCGCCGCGCTGAACACGGCCGTCTGGTCCGGTGGCTCGTTCATCTACGTCCCGCCGGGCGTGCACGTCGACATCCCGCTCCAGGCCTACTTCCGCATCAACACGGAGAACATGGGCCAGTTCGAGCGGACGCTGATCATCGTCGATGAGAACGCCTACGTGCACTACGTCGAGGGCTGTACCGCCCCGATCTACTCCTCCGACTCGCTGCACAGCGCGGTCGTGGAGATCATCGTCAAGAAGGGTGGTCGCTGCCGTTACACGACCATCCAGAACTGGTCGAACAACGTCTACAACCTGGTCACCAAGCGTGCCGTGGCCTACGAGGGCGCGACCATGGAGTGGGTCGACGGCAACATCGGCTCCAAGGTCACCATGAAGTACCCGGCCGTCTACCTGATGGGCGAGCACGCCAAGGGCGAGACGCTCTCCATCGCCTTCTCGGGCTCGGGCCAGCACCAGGACGCCGGCGCCAAGATGGTGCACATGGCGCCGAACACCTCCTCGAACATCGTCTCCAAGTCGGTGGCCCGCGGCGGTGGCCGCACCTCCTACCGCGGTCTGATCGAGATCGGCGAGGGCGCGCACGGCTCCAAGTCGAACGTGCTCTGTGACGCGCTCCTGGTGGACACCATCTCGCGCTCGGACACCTACCCGTACGTGGACGTCCGCGAGGACGACGTGTCCATGGGCCACGAGGCGACCGTCTCCAAGGTCAGCGACGACCAGCTCTTCTACCTGATGAGCCGCGGCCTGTCCGAGGACGAGGCGATGGCCATGATCGTCCGTGGCTTCGTCGAGCCGATCGCCCGCGAGCTCCCGATGGAGTACGCGCTGGAGCTCAACCGGCTGATCGAGCTGCAAATGGAGGGCTCGGTCGGCTGACGCCGCCCGCGCACCGCTGACGCAGCACCGTTTTCTGACGTAGAGAGAGAGCACCACGACAGCCATGGCTGAGAACACTCCCGCCGGTAGCACGACCGACGGCGCCATTCAGGTCGGCGGGCCGCAGCAGCCCATCGACGCCAGGGTCAGCGCCCCCGCCTCGTACGACGTGGCGGACTTCCCGGTGCCGCACGGCCGCGAGGAGGAGTGGCGGTTCACGCCGCTGGAGCGGCTGCGGGGTCTGCACGACGGCACCGCGGAGGCCAGCGGCGCGCTGCGGGCCGAGGTGGCGGCGCCCGACGGCGTCACCGTGGAGACCGTGGACCGCGAGGACCCCAGGCTCGGCCGGGCCGGCAAGCCGGTGGACCGCGTCGCCGCGCAGGCGTACAGCGCCTTCGAGAAGGCGTCCGTGATCTCCGTGCCCAAGGACGCGGTGCTCACCGAGCCGGTGCGGATCTCCGTGCACGGCGAGGGCGGCGTGGTCTACGGCCACCAACTGGTCGAGGTCGGCAACTTCGCCGAGGCGGTGGTGGTCATCGACCACACCGGCGACGCGACGCTCGCCGCCAACGTCGAGTTCGTGATCGGGGACGGCGCCAAGCTGACCGTCGTCTCCGTGCAGGACTGGGACGACACCGCCGTGCACGTCGCGCAGCACACCGCGCTGGTGGGCCGCGACGCCACGTTCAAGTCGGTCATCGTCACCTTCGGCGGCGACCTGGTCCGGCTGCACCCGCGGGTGATCTACGGCGGTCCCGGCGGCGAGGCCGAGCTGTTCGGCCTGTACTTCACCGACGACGGCCAGCACCAGGAGCACCGGCTCTTCGTCGACCACGACACCCCGCACTGCCGGAGCAACGTGGTCTACAAGGGCGCGCTCCAGGGCCAGGCCGCGCACGCGGTGTGGATCGGCGACGTGCTCATCCGGGCCGCGGCCGAGGGCACCGACACCTACGAGCTCAACCGGAACCTGGTGCTCAGCGACGGCGCCCGAGTCGACTCGGTGCCGAACCGGGAGATCGAGACCGGCGAGATCGTCGGCGCCGGGCACGCATCGGCCACCGGCAGGTTCGACGACGAGCAGCTCTTCTACCTGATGGCCCGCGGCATCCCCGCCGACGAGGCCCGGCGCCTGGTCGTCCGCGGCTTCTTCGCCGAGCTGGTCCAGCAGATCGGCATCCCGGACATCGAGGACCGCCTGCTCGCCAAGATCGAGGCGGAACTGGAGGCGTCCGTCGGATGAGCAGCACCCCGTTCGTACGGGCTTGCGCGCTGGGCGAGCTCGAAGAGGACACCCCCAAGCGCGTGGAGCTGGACGGCGTGCCCGTCTCGCTCGTGCGCACCGAGGGCGAGGTGTTCGCGATCAACGACATCTGCTCGCACGCGAACGTCTCGCTGTCCGAGGGCGAGGTGGACGACTGCGCCATCGAGTGCTGGCTGCACGGGTCGAGCTTCGACCTGCGCACCGGCAAGCCGTCCGGGCTGCCCGCGACGCGCCCCGTACCCGTATACCCCGTCAAGATCGAAGGGGACGGCCCAGAGGCTTCTGTGCTCGTCTCCGTCACCCAGGAGTCCTGAGGCAACCCATGGCAACGCTTGAGATCAACGACCTGCACGTCTCCGTCGAGGCCGAGAACGGGCCCCGGGAGATCCTGCGCGGCGTCGACCTGACCGTGAAGCAGGGCGAGACGCACGCGATCATGGGCCCGAACGGCTCCGGCAAGTCCACCCTCGCGTACTCCCTCGCGGGGCACCCGAAGTACACCGTCACCGGCGGCACCGTCACCCTCGACGGCGAGGACGTCCTGGAGATGTCCGTCGACGAGCGGGCCCGGGCCGGCGTCTTCCTCGCCATGCAGTACCCGGTCGAGGTGCCCGGCGTCTCCGTCTCCAACTTCCTGCGCACCTCCGCCACCGCCGTCCGCGGCGAGGCCCCCAAGCTGCGGCTGTGGGTCAAGGAGGTCAAGGAGGCCATGGAGCGGCTCTCCATCGACCCCGCGTTCGCCGAGCGCAACGTGAACGAGGGCTTCTCCGGCGGCGAGAAGAAGCGCCACGAGATCCTCCAGCTCGAACTGCTCAAGCCCAAGGTCGCGATCTTGGACGAGACGGACTCGGGCCTGGACGTCGACGCGCTGCGCGTCGTCTCCGAGGGCGTCAACCGGGTGCGTGAGGGCGGCGACGTCGGCACCCTGCTGATCACGCACTACACCCGCATCCTGCGGTACATCAAGCCCGACTTCGTGCACGTCTTCGCGCAGGGCCGGATCGCCGAGTCCGGTGGCGCGGAGCTCGCCGACAAGTTGGAGAATGAGGGCTACGAGGCGTACGTGAAGGGCGGCGCGAACTCGTGACCCCCGCACGCGAGGCCACCGGCCCGCGGAAGTTCCGCGACCCGCGGGCCGTGCTCCGCCGCTGCACAGCGGCGGGGCCGGGCCGCGCGGGCCAAGCGACCACCGAAAGGGGAGGGGCGTGACACTGCTGCCGGGCCTCCTCGACACCGAGGCGATCCGTAAGGACTTCCCCGTCCTGGACCGTGCGGCCCACGACGGCAAGAGGCTCGTCTACCTGGACAACGCGGCGACCTCGCAGAAGCCGCGCCAGGTCCTCGACGCCCTCAACGCGTACTACGAGCGGCACAACTCCAACGTGCACCGCGGCGTGCACGTGCTGGCCGAAGAGGCCACCGCGCTGTACGAGGGTGCGCGCGACAAGGTCGCGGCCTTCATCAACGCCCCCAGCCGCGACGAGGTGATCTTCACCAAGAACGCCTCGGAGTCGCTGAACCTGGTGGCCAACATGCTGGGCTGGGCCGACGAGCCCTACCGGGTTGACCAGGACACCGAGATCGTCATCACGGAGATGGAGCACCACTCCAACATCGTCCCGTGGCAACTGCTCTCGCAGCGCACGGGCGCGAAGCTGAAGTGGTTCGGGCTCACCGACGACGGCCGGCTCGACCTGTCCAACATCGACGAGATCATCACGCCCCAGACGAAGATCGTCTCGTTCGTGCTGGTCTCCAACATCCTGGGCACCATCAACCCGGTCGAGGCCATCGTGCGCCGCGCCCAGGAGGTCGGCGCCCTGGTGCTGATCGACGCCTCGCAGGCGGCGCCGCACATGGTGCTCGACGTGCAGGCGTTGCAGGCCGACTTCGTGGCCTTCACCGGCCACAAGATGTGCGCGCCGACCGGCATCGGAGTGCTGTGGGGCCGCCAGGAACTCCTGGAGGACCTGCCGCCCTTCCTCGGCGGCGGCGAGATGATCGAGACCGTCTCGATGCACTCCTCGACGTATGCGCCGGCGCCGCACAAGTTCGAGGCGGGTACGCCCCCGATCGCCCAGGCCGTCGGCCTCGGCGCGGCCGTGGACTACCTGTCGGCGATCGGCATGGACCGCATAGAAGCGCACGAGCACGCGATCACCGAGTACGCCGTGCGTCGCTTCCAAGACGTCCCCGACCTGCGGATCATCGGCCCGACGACGGCCGAGGACCGTGGCGCCGCGATCTCCTTCACGCTCGGCGACATCCACCCGCACGACGTGGGCCAGGTGCTGGACGAGCAGGGCATCGCGGTTCGCGTGGGTCACCACTGTGCCCGCCCCGTCTGCCTGCGGTACGGAATTCCGGCGACCACGCGGGCGTCGTTCTATCTGTACTCCACGCCGGCCGAGGTCGATGCCTTGGTCGAGGGGCTGGAGCACGTTCGGAACTTCTTCGGGTAGGGGCTGCTGACTCGTGAAGCTGGATTCGATGTACCAGGACGTCATCCTGGACCACTACAAGCACCCGCACGGCCGGGGGCTTCGGGATGGCGATGCCGAAGTGCACCATGTCAACCCGACCTGTGGTGATGAGATCACGCTGCGCGTACGGCTGGACGGCGAGACCATCGCCGACGTGTCGTACGAGGGGCAGGGCTGTTCCATCAGCCAGGCGAGCGCTTCGGTGCTCAACGAACTGTTGGTGGGCAAGGAGCTTGCCGAGGCCCGCAGGGTCCAGGAGACCTTCCTGGAGCTGATGCAGTCCAAGGGCAAGATCGAGCCGGACGAGGCGATGGAAGAGGTCCTGGAGGACGCCGTGGCGTTCGCGGGGGTCTCGAAGTATCCGGCGCGGGTCAAGTGCGCGCTGCTGAGCTGGATGGCCTGGAAGGATGCCACGGCCCAGGCCCTGGGCGAGGGCACGGGAAGGAAGAGCGCATGAGCGAGAACGCAACGACCACCAAGCCCGCCAGCGAGGAGGAGGTCCGCGAGGCGCTGTACGACGTGGTCGACCCCGAGTTGGGCATCGATGTCGTCAACCTGGGGCTGATCTACGGCATCCACATCGACGACGCCAACATCGCCACCCTCGACATGACGCTGACCTCGGCGGCCTGTCCGCTGACCGACGTCATCGAGGACCAGGCGAAGTCGGCCACCGAGGGCATCGTCAACGAGCTGCGGATCAACTGGGTCTGGATGCCGCCGTGGGGCCCGGACAAGATCACCGACGACGGTCGGGAGCAGCTCCGGGCGCTGGGCTTCAACGTCTGAGATCCGCGTTCCGGAGAGCCCGCGACTGATCCGGGGGAGCGACCCGCTTCGTGGTGGTCCGTCCCGGCGAACGGGTTGTTCCGGCCGCTCGCGATGATCTAGGTGCTGACACGGCCATGCCAACCAGGCAGACTGGTTGGCATGGCCGTTTCGCTGTATCAAGTCGCCGTAGACGCACATGACCCCAAGGCGCTCGCCACCTTCTGGACCCAGGTCCTGGACTGGCAGATCGTGTACGAGGACGCCGAGGAGGTGGTGATCAGCCGGGACGCGGACGGCAGCACGCTGCCCGTGATCGCCTTCCTCGCCGTGCCGGAGGCGAAGGCGGGCAAGAACCGCCTGCACTTCGACATCACCCCGGACGGCGACCAGCAGGCCGAGGTGGACCGCATCATCGCGCTGGGCGCCCGCCCGGCCGACGTCGGCCAGGGGCCGGACGTGACCTGGAAGGTCCTCGCAGATACGGAAGGTAACGAATTCTGCGTGCTGCGCCGGAGGACCGCGCCGCTCGACTGAGGCCCGTACGGGACTCCCGGGCTCGACCGGGGCCGCGCGGGACCTCCCGCCGGGCCCCGGATGGGGCCCGGTGGGTCCGGTGGCCGGGACCGGTTCGCTTCGGTGGGCCGCCTCCGGTTAGCGTTCGAACATGACCGACGCAGCAACTCACCGCACGACCGGCGCCGTCGCCGCCGGGCTCGCCACCCTCAGCGAGGACGGCACCGTACTCGACACCTGGTTCCCGGCCCCCGCCTTGACCGCCGAGCCCGGCCCGGCCGGCACCGAGCGGATCACCGACGCCGAGCGGGTGGCCGAACTCCTGGGCGCCGGCGCGCCCGCCGCCCTCGGCGCTGACCTGCGCCGCGGCGTCGAGGTCGTGGCCGTCCGTACGGTCATCGCCTCGCTCGACGACAAGCCGCTCGACGCGCACGACGCGTACCTGCGCCTGCACCTGCTCAGCCACCGGCTGGTGCGCCCGCACGGGCTGAGCCTGGACGGGCTCTTCGGGCTGCTGGCCAACGTGGCCTGGACCTCGCTCGGCCCGGTTCCGGTGGACCAGGTGGAGCGGGTGCGGCTCGCGGCCCGCGCCGAGGGGCTGCACCTCCAGGTGACGAGCGTGGACAAGTTCCCGCGGATGACCGACTACGTGACCCCGGCCGGGGTGCGGATCGGGGACGCCGACCGGGTGCGGCTCGGCGCCCACCTGGCGGCCGGCACCACCGTCATGCACGAGGGCTTCGTCAACTTCAACGCCGGCACGCTCGGCACCTCGATGGTCGAGGGCCGGATCAGCGCGGGCGTCGTCGTCGGCGACGGCTCCGACATCGGCGGCGGCGCCTCGATCATGGGCACGCTCTCCGGCGGCGGCAAGCAGATCGTTTCCATCGGCGAGCGCTGCCTGCTGGGCGCCGAGGCCGGCATCGGCATCGCGCTGGGCGACGACTGCGTGGTGGAGGCCGGCCTGTACGTCACCGCCGGTACCCGGGTGGCGCTCCCGGACGGCGAGGTCGTCAAGGCGCTCGACCTGTCGGGCGTCAACAACCTGCTGTTCCGCCGCAACTCCACCACCGGCCGCGTGGAGGCGCTCCAGCGCTCGGGTTCCTGGGGCGGCCTGAACGAGGCCCTGCACAGCCACAACTGACCCGCGCCGGCCCGACCCGTCCGGACTCCGACCGTACGAACTCCGTTTCGTACGCACTCCGATCCGTACGGGGCCGGGCCCGGGCGGGCCGTGAGCAAGGCCGCCGGGGGGGGGGGGGGCCCCCCCCGGCCGGGGGGCCCCCCCCCCGGCGCGACTGCTTGAACCCAAGCTGCGCCCGGGCCTTTTGCGCGTGGTGGGGGACGGGTGTGCCTGGCGCGTGGTGGGGGCTTGGGTTGTGGGGCGGGTGTGTCTGGCCCTGTGCTGATCGGGCGGTGGGGCGCGCCCGGGCGTGGCGGGACGGGAGGTCAACCCCGGGGCGCAGCCGTGCGGGGGGGGGGCCCCCCCCCCCCCCCCCCCGCCCCGGCACCACGGGGCGACGGGCCGTACGACCAACACGCCGTACGGTCCGCGCCCCGCGGGGCCAACCCACCCCAGGGCCAGCGGACCCCGGACCAACCCGTGCCGGGCCAGCCCGCCCAGGGCCAGTCACACCCCGGAGCCAGTCACACCCCAGGGCCAACCCACCACGGCGACCAACCCACCGCAGGATCAATGCACCGTGATGGTCAGGTAGTCCGGCGGGGGTTGGATGCGGTCCAGGTCGGACTGGAGGACCACCCGGTCGCCGTCGCGTTCGATCTCCTGGAAGCCGGCGAACGCGTAGGTCACGTACATGACGCGGTTGCGGCCCGTCTCCACGAAGTCGGCGCGCAGTTGGGCACCGGCGTCGGCCGCCCGCCGCATGATGTGGTTGAGCAGCACCGTGCCCACGCCGCGAGCCATCACGCGGCAGGACATGAGCATCATGCGCAACTGCCAGACCGGTCCCGCGCGCTCCACCAGCGCGAGGCCGATCTTGCCGTAGCTGCCGTACTGGTCGGTCAGCCCCGCCACCAGGAGCAGGTGGTCCGGGTCCTGGCGCAGCTTGTCCAGCTCTTCGTAGGAGTAGGTGCGGCCGGTGGAGTTGAGCTGGTTGGTGCGTACGGTCAGCTCTTCGGCGCGCTGGAGGTCCTCTTCCTGGGCCGGGGCGATGGTGAACTCCATGCCCAGGGTGGCGAGGAACTCCTCGCTGGTGCCGGCGTACTCCTGCTCGGCCTCGTCGCGTACGGCCGCGCTGCGGTACATGTCGCGGCGCAGCTTGGACTCGTCGGTGATGAACTTGGGTTGGAACTCGGGGGTGTGCAGGGCGGTGGGGACGTCCGCCGCGTCGACGGTGAGCACGTCGGGCAGTTGGTGGGACACCTCGGCGCGCTCGAAGGGTTGGTCGTCGACAAAGGCGATGGCGTCGAGACCGATGTTGATCGACTTGGCGATGTGCTCGATGGAGCCCGACTTCGGGTTCCAGTTGATCTGCGGGTAGAGGAAGTACTCGGCCAGGCCCGCCTCTTCCAGGCGCTGCATGGCCGCGTCGTGGTCGTTGCGGCTGGCGATGGAGTGCAGCACGCCCAGCGCGTCGAGCCGGCGGATCTCTTCGACGACGGCGGGGCGTACGGTGACCCGGCTCTCCTCCAGCAGGACGCCGTCCCACAGGGTGTTGTCCAGGTCCCACACCACGCACTTGATACGGCCCTGCCTCGGCTTGCCGGGGGGCGCGGTGGAGGTGCCGTTGGCCTCGCTCACCGGGTCACCTCCCGGTAGGCCGCATCGGCGATCGTGATCTGTTGCAACTCCGTGCTCCCCTCGATGATTTCGGCGACCTTGGCGTCGCGGTAGAGCCTGGCCACCGGGTAGTCGCTGACGAATCCGTTGGCGCCGTGGATCTGCACCGCGTCGCCGGCCGCCGCGGTGGCCGCGGTGGACGCGTGGTACTTGGCCACCCAGGTGGCCATGATGGTGGCCGGGTCGTCGGCGTCCTTGAGTCGGCCGGCCTCCGCGCACAGCAGCCGGGCTGCCCGGCTGCCGACGACCATGTCGGAGATCTTGCGGCGGATGAGCTGGAGCTCGGAGAGCCGGCCGGCCGCCACCCGCCGCTTGGACGTGTAGGCCACGCAGGCGTCCAGACAGGCTTGGACGACGCCGACCGAGCCGCAGGCCACGCTGTACCTGCCCAGATCGAGCGCGCCGGTCATCACGGTGCCTGCGGCCCAGCCCGGCGGGCCGATGAGCGCGTCGGCGTCGACGCGCACGCCGCGCAGGACGATCTCGGCGAGCATGCTCGCCCTGGTCCCCATGGCGCCGTGGATCGGGGTGATCTGTACGCCCGGGGTGTCGGCCGGGACCAGGAAGGCGCTCATCCCGGTCTCGGTGCGTGTGAAGACCAGCAGGAGTCCGGCGACCTGGCCGGCCGTCATCCACTTCTTGTGCCCGTCGATGATCCAGCCCGAGCCGTCCTGGCGGGCCGTGGTGCCGGCGGCAGCCGCGTCGCTGCCGCTGTCCGGTTCGGTCAGGCAGAACGCGCCGATCAGCTCGCCGGTCGCCAGCCGGGGCAGCCATCTGGCCCGCTGGGCGTCGCTGCCCCAGCGGTGGACGGTCCAACTGACCATGGTGTGCACGGTCAGGAAGCTGCGTACGGACGAACAGCCGCGGCCCACCTCCTCGTGCACCCGGCCGAGCTCGCTCCAGGTCAGGCCGCTGCCACCGTCGGCCGGCGAAAGGAAGGGCGTCCAGAGCCCCAACTCACCAATGCGGGCCAGGAGTTCGGGTGGTAGCCGCTCCGCCTGGTCCCAGTCGTCCGCGTACGGCACGATCTCGGCGTCGACGAACGCCCGGACCTGCGGGAGGTCGAGCCGCGGGCCGGCGCCCGGCGGGTCGGTCAGCCCGGGATCGGTCGGCCCCGGGTCGGTGGCGTGCACCGTCATCGGGTCCTCCACATCAGGTCGTGACGGGGGCGTCGGCGGTCAGCCGCTGCACCAACGAGGCCATCGAGTCGATGGTGCGGAAGCTGTCCAGGCGCAGCTCCTGGTTGGGCACCCGGATGCCGAACTGCTTCTCCACGAACATCACCAGTTGCATGGCGAACAGGGAGTTCACGAAGCCGAGTTCGAAGATGTCCTCGTCGTCCTTGAGGACGATGTCGGGGAAGTTGCCGGTGATGAAGTCGCGGATCGGGGCGCGCACGTCGTCGGACATGATCAGGGTCTCCTCAGCGGGTGGCGGTCACGGGGGTGTGGGCCTTGCCGTTCTGGCTGGGCCGCGGGGTGGCGGCGGCCGAGCCGCCGTAGGCGTAGAAGCCCTCGCCCGACTTGCGGCCGTGCAGGCCGGCGTCGGTCATCTTCTTCAGCAGCGGGCAGGGCCGGTACTTGCTGTCGGCGAAGTGCTCGTACAGCACCTCGATGCTGTACAGGATGGTGTCGACCCCGATCAGGTCCGCGGTCTCCAGCGGGCCCATCGGGTGTCCGAAACAACTGCGGAAGACCTCGTCGACAGTCTCGGCCGTGGCCACGCCCTCGTACACCAGGAACGCGGCCTCGTTGACGGTCAGCATCAGCACCCGGTTGGAGACGAAGCCACAGGCGTCGTTGACCGGGATGGCCTTCTTGTCCATGGAGGTGAGCAGGGTGCGCACGCGCTCCAGGGCGTCCTGGTCGGTGTGGTGCCCGGGGATGATCTCCACGGCCGGCTTCATCGGCACCGGGTTCATGAAGTGCACGCCGACGAACTGGCGGGGCCGGCCGGTCAGCGAGGCGAGCCGGGTGATCGGGATGGCCGAGGTGTTGGCGACGAAGACCGCCGACGGCTGCACCACCGCGTCCAGCTCCAGGTACAGGGCGCGCTTGAGGTCCCAGTTCTCGGTGATGTTCTCGATCACGATCTCGGCATCGGCCAGCAGCGCGAGGTCGGTGCCGGTCCGGATGCGGGCCAGCACCTGGTCCGCGTCGATCTCCGGGCCGCCCAGCATCCGGCTCATCCGGCAGTTCATCTCGATGGTGCCCAGGGCGCGTTCCGTTGCCTGCGGGTCGTTGTCCACCAGGGTTACGGTGTGGCCGACCTGGGCCAGGTTCTGTGCCACTCCGGCGCCCATGACGCCGGCGCCGACGACTCCCACGTGTGTCACCGCGGTGCTCCTCTTCTGGGTTGCTGGTCCGCTGGTTGCGGTTGCTGGTCCCCCGGCCTGTGGGGTGCAGCGGTCGGGTTGGCTTGCTGTCTGGGTGGTGCGCCCTCCGGCGCCCCGGCCGCCCGGCCCGTTGTCGCGGCAGCGGGTGGGCGGGACGCCGTTGGGTTGGGTTGGGTTGGGCGAGGTGGGTTGGGGCGAGGCGGGTTGGGTCACGGTGCCGCGTGGGGTGCCGGGAGCACCTTGCTGAAGCTGCGTACCGTCGGGTTCTCGATCAACACGTCGCCGGGGAAGCCCCCGAACTCCGCTCTGACCTGGGCCATCATCCGGACGGCCGCGAGCGAGTGGCCGCCGAGGTCGAAGAAGTTGTCGTTGACGCCGAGGCCGTCGATGCCGAGGATCTCGCTCCAGATCTCGACGAGCGCGGCCTCCCGCTCCGAGGCGGGCGGCTCGAACGGCACCAGCAGCTCGGGCCGCGGGTAGCGGGTGCGCGGCGGGGTGGGTTCGGTCTGGTTGAGCCGTGTCCACTGGTCGAAGCGCTGTTCCAACGGACCGGTGGAGATGGTGAGTTGAGGCACCCGATGGGCGACCGACAGGCAGCGTTCCAGTACTTCGCACCCCTCGTCGGCGTCGTAGAAGTAGTCCTTCATGGTGACGCCGTAGTCGCCGTGCGGGTCCTCGCCCAGGTTCCAGGTGTCCCAGTTGACCGGCAGCCAGCCGGTCCGCGGGCGCAGTGCGCTGGCATAGGCGTCCATGGCGGCGTTGGCCGCGGCGTACGGGCCGTAGGCGACGCCGCCGAGCACCGCGGCCAGCGAGGACATGGTCAGTCGTAGAGGTGCTTCGTCGGGGGCGAGGAGTTCGTCGAGCACCCGCAGTCCGGTCACCTTGGTCGCGAAGTGTGCCTCGCACACGGCGCGGCTGAGCCCGGGTGCGAAACCGAAGTACTCCCGGCCCTGGGCGCCGGCGGCGTGGATGACGACGTCGATGGGGCCGAAGCGGTCCCTGGCGGCGGCCAGTGCGGCGGCCATCTGGTCCCGGTCGGCCGCGTCGGCCGCCGCGGTGAGCACCTGCGCCCCCTGCTCGCGCAGCTCGATCAGGGTGCGCAGGTGGCCGGCCGTGCGGTCGTCTGCCGGGTGCTCGGCCAGCCACTGCTGCCACTGTTCAGGCGGCGGCAGCGGGGTCCGCGCGGTGAGCACCAGGCGGTGGCCGGCGGCGGCGAAGTGCCGGGCCATGGCGGTGCCGACGGTGCCGAGGCCGCCGGTGATCAGGATGGTGGCCTGCTCGGGTACGGGCTGCTGGCCCTCGCGGACCGGGCCCACCCAGATCGGGTCGAAGGAGCGTATCCAGCGGCTCGGTCCGCGCAGTGCGGCCGGTTCGGTGCCTTCGGTGCCCGTCTCGGCGAGCAGTTCGGCGGCCAGCCGTGCGTGGGCGGTGACGCCGGCCGTGGCGGCCGGGTCCTGGCCCTGGTCCGGGGCTGCCTGGTCCAACCCTGGGGCTGACCTCAGGTCCTGGGCCGTCTGGTCCAAGCCTGGGTCCGCCCCCACGTCCTGGGCGGCCCTGTCCAACCCTGAGTCCCGCCCCGGGGCCGGAGCCGCTTGGTCCAACCCTGGGGCCAGAGCCGCCGGGGCGAGATCTCCCAGGCCCAGATCGGCCAGCTCCAGATCGGCCAGCTCCAGATCCGCCGGGTCCAGGTCGAGCAGTCGGCAGGTGAGGTCGCCGAACTCCTGGTTGATCACCGGTTGCAGACCGAGCAGGGTGGCCTGCTCGGGGTGGCGCAGGTCGCCGCCGACGGCCTCGACCGCGCCCGCGGTGCACAGCAGCAGGTCCACCGGGCCCGGGTTGCTGTCCTGCGAGAGCGCGCCGACCAGGGCCAGCACGGAGTAGAAGCCGAGCCGTTGCGCATCAGCGAACTGCCGGTCACCATCGGCCTGTTGACCGGCCGACAGGCTGAGGGTGTGCAGGACCGAGCGGGGCCGGCCGAGGTCGGCGAGGGCGCGTTCGACGTCGGCCCGTACGGTCGGATCAATGTCACGGACCCGCAGACCCGGCAGATCGGCCACGGGCCGCGCGGCGCCGGTCGGGCGCAGCAGCACCACGTCCGCGCCCTGCGCCGCCAGCAGCCGGGCGGCGGCCAGCCCCGGCCCGCCGTCGGCCACCACCCACCAGGGCCCGCGCCCGCGCAGGTCGTCCGCGCTCGGCCCGTACGGGAGCGGCGCGGTGCGCCAGACGGGGTGCGAGAACCAGTCGCCGATCTCGGGGATGCGGCCCGCGGGCCGCGGTGCCCCCCCCGCTGCCCGGCCGGTGGTGGGTGGGGCGCCGAGGCCGGCGAGGCCGGCGGGCAGTTCGGCCGGTTCGAGGAAGTAACGGCGCCGCTCGAAGGGGTAGCTGGGCAGCGGGACGCGCCGCCGCGGGCCCTGGTGCAGGGCCGACCAGTCGACGTCGCCGCCGGCCAGCCAGTTCTCGGCGGCGTCCTGCGGGCCGGTGGGCCGGTGCCGCTGGCCGGTCGGGGTCACCGGTCCCGCGGTGCGCAGCCGGTCGGGGCCGGCCAGGGCCCGTACGGCGTCCTCGGTGTCGGTGCACAGCACGGCCGCGCGGTGGGCGAAGCCGGTGCGGCTGGCTTGCAGGGTGTGGGCCACGTCGGCGAGCCGGAGATCGGGGTGGCTGCGCAGGTGGTCGCCGAGGCGCCGGGTGGCGGTGGTGAGCGCGTCGCGGCTGCGGGCCGAGAGCACCAGCAGGTGCGGGCCGGTCGCGGCCGGTGGCGCGGGCAGGGCCGGTGCCTCTTCGAGGAGGACGTGCACATTGGTGCCGCCGGCGCCGAAGGAGTTCACGCCGGCCCGCCGCGGGTGGTCCGCGGGCCGCGGCCACGGCCGGTCCTCGGTGAGCACCGTGAACCGGTCGCCGAGCGGCGCGAGCGCCGCGTTCGGGGTCTTGAAGCCGCGGGTGGCGGGCAGCGTCCTGTGGTGCAGGGCGAGGGTGGCCTTGATCAGTCCGGCGACGCCGGAGGCCCGGTCCAGGTGGCCGATGTCGGGCTTGAGCGAGGAGAGCACCCTGGGCGTGGCCGGGGTGCCGGTGTAGGCCCGCTCGACGGCGGCCAACTCGATGCTGTCGCCGAGCCGGGTGCCGGTGGCGTGGCACTCCAGGTAGCCGACGGTGGCCGGGTCCACCTCGGCCACCGCGAGGGCGTAGCCCATCACGGCGCTCTGGCCGTCGACGCCGGGGGCGCTGTAGCCGGCCCGGGCGGCGCCGTCGTTGTTGAGCGCGCTGCCCAGCAGGACGGCCCACACGTGGTCGCCGTCGCGCTGCGCGTCGGCCAGCCGCTTGAGGGCGACCAGGCCGACGCCGTTGCCCATCACGGTGCCGTCGGCGTCCGCGTCCAGGCTGTGCACCACGCCGTCCGGCGAGGTGATCGAGCCCTCCTCGAACTGGTAGCCGGTGGGCAGCGGGTCGAAGATGGCGGCGCCGCCGGCCAGCGCGACGTCACAGTCGTAGGTCAGCAGGCTCTGCGCGGCCAGGTGCACGGCCACCAGCGAGGTGGAGCAGTTGGTCTGCACGCCGAGCACCGGGCCGGTCAGGCCGAGTTTGTACGCGACGACCGCGCACAGCGAGTCGGCCGTGGTGCCCATGCCGTACTGCTCCAGGGTGATGGTGGCCATCACCTCGGGGCGGCCGAGCACATGGCGCATGCCGTACTGGCTGGGGGCCACCCCGCCGAACACGCCGACCTTGCCCGGTACGGCGTTCGGCCGGTACCCGGCCACCTCCAGCGCCTCCCACGCGCACTCCAGGAACATCCGGTGCTGCGGGTCGGCCACCTCCGCCTCGCGCGGGCTGTAGCCGAAGAAGGTGGCGTCGAAGAGGCCGGTGTCGGACAGTGGGGCGCCGCGGCGCACGTAGCGCGGGTCCGCCTGGGCGGCCGGGGGGACCCGGGCCGCCGTCAGCTCCTCCTGGGTGATGTCGCGGATGCCGCCGACGCCGTGGCTGAGGTTGCGCCACAGGTCCTCGGCGCTGGGCGCGCCGGGGAAGCGGCCCGCCATGCCGACGATCGCCAGCCGGGATTCGATGTCCTCGCTCATGCGCCCTCGGCCTCCCGGTTCTTGGCGCGGCGCAGGCTGCGCTTGCGCCGGTCGCTGCGGTCCTGGGCGTCGGCGGTGTCCGTGGGGGTCGCCGGGCCGCCGGCCGGTGCGCCCCGGCCGGCGAGCAGGGTGGCGAGGCGGGCCACGGAGGGTGCCTCGTAGAGCACGTGCGGGGCGAGTTCGTCGATGGCGAGCCGGCGGCGGATGCGGGCCATCACTTCCATGCCGATCAAGGAGCTGCCGCCGAGGTCGAAGAAGCTGTCGTCGGCGCCGATCTCGGCCAGTCCCAGCAGGTCGGCCCAGACGTCGGCGATGACCTGCTGCACCTCGCCGGACGGCGGTACGAACGGGGTGACCAGGTCGGGCCGTGGGTGCCTGGTGCCCTCCTGGGGGCCGGCGTTGCGTCCGCCGCCGACCAGTTCGACGGTGAAGTTCCGGCTCAGCCGCTCCATCAGGGAGAAGTCCTGGGTGTTGGCCACCACGTACGGCTGGTCCTGGCGCAGCGCCCGCAGCAGCAGGCGCCAGCCGGCGTCGAAGTCGATGCCGAAGCGCTGCCGGTTGGCGCGGAAGAAGTCCCGTACGTCCACGTCGTAGCCGGCGAGCCCGGCCTCCCAGGCGTTCCACTGCCATTCGCCCCAGCCGATGGTCAGGGTGCGGCGGCCGGCCGGGCCGCCCTCCGTGGTGCCGGTGGCAGCGGCGGTGGCGGTGGCCTCGGCGTAGGAGTCGAGGAAGGAGTTGGCGGCGCTGTAGTCGACCTGTCCCGGGCCGCCGCCGGTGGCGGAGGTGATGGAGGAGAAGAGGACGAGGAAGTCCAACGGGACGCCGTCCAGGGCCTGTTCGAGGGCGAGGGTACCGCCGGTCTTGGGCGCCATCACCTTGCGCATGTCGGCGATGGTCTTGAACTGCATGAGGCCGATGCCGGGCAGCCCCGCGGCGTGCAGCACGCCGTGCAGGGCGCCGAACCGTTCGCGAGCGACGCGCACGGCCCGCGCGGCGTCGGCCACCACGCTCACGTCGCCGGTGACGATCTCCACCTCGGCGCCGTGTTCTTCCAGCCGCAGTACGCCGGTGAGGCGGCGGCGCACCTCGTCGCTGACGGCCGGGTCGTCGAGCGCCTGTTGCCAGGTCTCGCGCGGCGGCAGTCCGGTGCGGCCGAAGAGCACCAGCTTGCCCCGGGTGTCGCGGGCCAGCCGTTCGGCCATGGCCAGTCCGATGCCGCCGAGGCCGCCGGTGACCAGGTAGACGCCGCCGGGGCGCAGCGGGCCCGGGTCGATGGGGTTGCCGGCGGGGCGGTCGGTGGCAGCGGGATCGGCGGGTCGGTCGGCGCTGGTGAGGCCAGTGAAGCCAGCGGAGCCGCCGGGGCCTGCGGGGGCCGGCTGGTCGGGCAGCGTCTCGTAGTCGGGGAGCCAGCGCCGGCCGTTGCGCAGCGCCACCACGGGTTCCAGGTCGCCGTCGCCGAGTGCGGCCGCGATGCGCGCGGCGAGCGCGGCGGCGCCCGCGGGGCGTACCGGGTCGGTGTCGATCATCCGGCAGGAGACGTCGGTGTACTCCAGCGGGATGCCGCGTACGGGGCCGCTGACGGTGCTCAGTTCGGGGCGTACCCGCTCGGCGCCGGTGACCGCCCGGGTGCCGCAGGTGACCACGTCAAGGGACCACTTCTCGGCACCCACGTCGCTGGCCGCGGTGGCGATGCCGACGAGCGTGTCGGCGCCGTACACCAGCGCCCGTTCCACCTCGTCGGCGTTGGGCAGCGGTGCTACGGGGGCGGGGAGGCTGAGGGTCCACAGGTGGACGATGCGGTCGGGCAGCCCGTCGCCGTCGCGGAGCCCGCGCATCAGGGTGCGCAGCGCGCCGGCGTCGCCCGGGCGGACCCGGTAGCCGTCGCCGTCTGCCTCGAACGCGCCCGGGCCTTCGGCCGGGCGGACCAGGGTGACGGTGCCGCCGGCCGCGGTGAGGCGGCGGGTCAGGGGCGCGCACACCTCGTCAGCAGCGCCGGTGTCGGTGAACACCAGCCAGCGGCCGGCCGGCAGGCGTCCGCCGCGCGGTGCGGTCTGCCGCCACACCAGGGCGTGCAGCCAGTCCGCTTCGGGCAGCAGGGGCAGCGGGGCCCGCTTGACGTCGTCCAGCGTGACGTCGGTGAGCTGCACGTCGACGGCTGCGGCGGGGGCCGCGGGGCGCTGGGTGCGGGCCGGGTCGAGCCAGTACTCGCGGCGTTGGAAGGGGTAGGTGGGCAGCGGTACGCGGTGGACGGGCCGGCCCTGGTGGTAGCCGGTCCAGTCGATGTCGGTGCCGACCAGCCACAGCCTGGCCAGGGTTTCGGTGACGACCTGGTCGTCCGGGCGCGGGTCGGCCTGGGCCGGCAGTGTGGGCACCACCAGCGGCCACCGGTCGCGCGGGCAGTCGGGGTGCACCCGGACCATGGCGCCGAGCGACTGCCCGGGGCCGATCTCCAGGAGCACGGTGTCGGGCTCGGCCAGCAGGTGGGCGAGGCCGGCGGAGAAGCGCACGGTGGTGCACATGTGGCGGGCCCAGTAGCCGGGGTCGGTGACCAGGTCGGCGGTGGCGAGTTCGCCGGTCACGTTGGAGAGGTAGGGGCGCTGCGGGGGGTGCAGGGTGATGTGCTCGCTGATCCAGGCGGTGAGTTCGGCGCTGATCGGCTCCAGCATGCGGGTGTGGAAGGCGTGCGTGGTGGCCAGCCGGCGGCCGGGTACGTCGGCGGCCTGGAGGCGGGCTTCGAAGGCGTCGACGGCGTCGACCGGGCCGCCGATCACGGTCAGGTCGGGGCCGTTGTTGACGGCGATGTCCAGGCCGAGGTCGGCGAGGTTGCCGAACCTGGTGCCGAGGTCCTGCGTGGAGAGCGGCAGCGAGAGCATGGCGCCGGCGGGCAGCCGGCCGATCAGCGCGGCCCGGTGGGCGACCAGGCGCAGCGCGTCGGGCAGGGTGAGTACGCCGGCGAGGCAGGCGGCGACGTACTCGCCGAGGCTGTAGCCGAGCATGGTGGCCGGGGTGATGCCCCAACTGCCGAGGAGGCGGGCCAGGGCGTAGTCGACGACGAAGGCGGCGGGCTGGGCCAGTTCGGTGCGGGCGAGTTCGGCGGCTGCCGCCTCGTCGGCGGCGTCGGCCGGGCCGCCGCGGCCGAGCATCGCGGCGAACACGTCGCCGTCGTCGGCGGGGCGTTCGCGCACCGTGGTCAGCAGCCGGCGCAGGTCGGCGCCGGTGTCGGGCAGCAGGTCGAGGCAGGCGTCGACGGCCGCCTTGAACTCGGGCTCCCGGTGGTAGAGCTCGCCGACCAGGCCCGGGTACTGCTCGCCGACGCCGGCGAAGAGGAAGTCGACCGGCCTGGCCGCTGTCGCGTCGGCCCGGCGCATCAGACCGGCGACCGATCCGGCCGCGTCGGCGCCCTCGGTCGCGGTGTGCAGCGCTTCGGGCGTCTGGGCGACCAGCACCCGGCGGTGTTCGAAGCGCTCCCGCCCTGCCTGGAGGGTGTAGGCGACGTCGAGGGGTGTCTCGGGGTGGTGGCGCAGGTGGCTGCCGAGGCGGGCGACGGCCTGGTCGGCGGCGTCCGCCGTGCGGGCGGAGAGCGGGAAGAGCTCGTAGCGGCGGTCGGGGCCGCCCGGCGCCGCGGGCTGTGGCCCTGGCGGCTCTTCGACGACGACGTGCACGTTGGTGCCGCCCATGCCGAGCGAGTTGACGCCGGCGATGCGGGTCCGGCCCGGCTCGACCTGCCAGGGTGTGAGTGCGGTGTTGACGTAGAAGGGGCTGCTGCCGAAGTCGATCTCGGGGTTGGGTGAGTCGAAGTTGAGGCTGGGTGGGAGTTGGCGGTGGCGCAGGGCGAGGACGGTCTTGATGAGGCCGCTGGCGCCGGCCGCGGCACCGAGGTGGCCGATGTTGGTCTTCACCGAACCGATGGGGCAGTACTGCTTGCGCGTGGTCGGCCCGAACGCCTTGACCAGGGCCCGCACTTCGATGGGGTCGCCGAGTTCGGTGGCCGTGCCGTGTGCCTCGATGTAGCCGATGTCATCGCCCGTGACGCCGGCCGCGGCCATCGCGTCGGCGACCACGGTGGCCTGGCCGACGACGCTGGGCGCGGTGTAACCCACCTTCAGGGAGCCGTCGTTGTTGATGGCCGAGCCGCGGATCACCGCGTGCACCGTGTCGCCGTCGGCCAGCGCCTGATCGAGCCGCTTGAGCAGCAGCACGCCGACGCCGTCGCCGAACAGGGTGCCGCCCGCCTGTGCGTCGAAGGTGCGTACCCGCCCGTCCGGCGACTCCATGCCGCCGGGCACGTACAGGTGTCCCACCCGGTCGGGTACGTGGATGCCGGCGCCGCCGGCCAGCGCCATTTCGCACTCGCCGTGCCGCAGGCTCTGGCAGGCCAGGTGGGTGGCGACCAGGGCGGTGGAGCAGAAGGTCTGCACGGACAGGCTCGGTCCGGTCAGGCCCAGCTTGTAGGAGACTCCGGTGGCCAGCGAGTCCTTGTCGTTGCCGATGACGGTGCTGTACAGGTCGGCCTCGCCGGCGTCGGCGAGGCTCGCGGCCTGCAACATCAGGTACGTGCTGAGGTTGGAGCCGGCGAAGACGCCGACCCGGCCGCGGCCCGCGGCGGTGCCGTAGCCGCCGTGTTCCAGCGCCTCCCAGGCGCATTCGAGGAACAACCGGTGCTGCGGGTCGGTGGTGGACGCCTCGCGGGGGCTGTAGCCGAAGAAGCCGGCGTCGAAGGTGCGGATGTCGTCCAGGACCGGCCGCGCCGGCACGTAGTTCGGGTCGTGCACCAACTCGGGGGCGACGCCGGAGGCGAGCAGTTCCTCGGGAGTGAAGCGGCTGACGGACTCGACGCCGTTGCTGAGGTTCTCCCAGAAGGCGGCGATGTCGGCGGCGCCGGGGAAGCGGCCGGCCAGGCCGACCACGGCGATCCGGTCGTCGTCGGTGCGTACGCGCGGCGCGCGGGCCACCGGCTCGGCCGGCTGCGGCGCGGTCTGCGGGGTGTCGCCGCGCAGTTCGGCGATGACCGCGGCCATCGCGTGCACGGTGGGCGCCTCGAAGAGCGTGATGGGCGAGACCGTGACGGCGAACTCGCGGCGGATCTGCTTGACGAGTTGCAGCACCATCAGCGAGGTGCCGCCGAGGTCGGAGAAGTTGTCGCGGGCGCCGATGCCGTCCACGCCGAGCAGGTCGCCCCACAGGTCGGCGAGCTTGCGTTCCAGGGCGCCGGCCGGCGGTACGAACTGTTGGGCGAGGTCGGGCCGCGGGAAGCGGGTGCCGGCGCCCCCCGCCCGGGCCGCGGCGCCCCCGGGCCCCCCCCCGGCGCGGCGGGGGGGGGGGGCCCCGCGGCGGTCCCGGGGGGGCGGGGGGGGGCGGGGGCGCGCCAGGGCCCCCGCCGGCCCC